>JAPLGY010000751.1 GCA_026389955.1 Caldilinea sp.
CAGCACCTGTTCGTCCCAGGTGCTGCCCCTTGGAAACATGACGCGGATAGGGACGTGGGCGGCTGCGCGCAGAATGGCACGCAGCTGTGGGCGAAACAGTCCTGGGTGGTCTAGGCAGTAGCGCAGCCCGCGGTGGCCGAGGAAGGGATTTTGTTCGTGGGTATAGCGCAGATAGGGGAGCGGTTTATCGCCGCCGACATCGAGTGTGCGCACGATCAGCGGGCGGCCTTGGAGTCGGCGTGCGGCTTCCAGATAGGCTGCGAGCTGTTCTTCTTCGGAGGGGGGGGATTCGCGGTCCATGTAGAGGAATTCGGTGCGGAAGAGGCCGACGCCTTCGGCGCCGAAGGCCAGCGCCATGGCCAGGTCGCCGGGCAGGTTGATATTGGCGGCGACTGCGATGGTTCGTCTGTCCAGTGTGATGGCGGGGGAAAGGGCCTGTTGTTGGGCCACCTGGCGCTGTGCCAGCCATTCTGAGCGTCGTGCCAGGAGACGGTCGCACAGGGCTGGGTCGGGGGTGGGCCAGACCAGGCCGTTGTCGCCGTCGAGGGCGATCGTCTGGCCTTCCCGGATCGAGGCAACCGCGGCGGCGCCGATTCCGGTGACGGTTGGGATACCGAGCGAGCGGGCGAGGATAGCGCTGTGGCCGGTAGCGCCTCCTTCGGCGGTGACGATACCGAGCACCTGATCGGTGGGCAGGCGGGCCACGTCGGAGGGTTTGAGTTCGGCAGCGACCAGGATGGCGGGTTCTGGGGGGGCAAAGAGTGGGCTCTCTGCGGGGAGGCCGACGAGCAGGCGCAGAACGCGCTGGCCGGCGTCGGCCACGTCATCGGCGCGGCGGGCCAGGTAGTCGTCTTCGAGTGCCCGGTAGCGTGCCACCATGCTGCGCAGTGTCCAGTTCCAGGCGCTGGCGGCGTCGATGCGGCGCAGTTCGATGGTTTCTTCGGCGCTTTGGATCAGATCGTTGTCGTGAATCATCAGGATTTGGGCGTCGAAGATACTGGCCTCGGCTGCGCCGGCACGTTGGCCCAGCTCGCTGCGTAGTGCGCGCAGCTGTTCGATGACGGTGTCCACGGCTGAGCGCAGTTTTTGTCGTTCGGCGGCGGGGTCGTCGATGGGCTGTTCTTCGGGGTCGAGGGCAGGCAGGCGCAGCCGGTATGCGGGCCCGGAGGCGGTGCCGGCGGAGGCGGGCACGCCGGCAAAGCTGTCGCCGCCGGCGGTGATCGCGGCTGCTGCGATAATTTCGACCGGTTCGGTCACCTCGATCGGGTCGCCGAAGTTATCGAGGGCGAGATCTTCCAGTGCAGCCAGGGCGGCGGCTGCATCGGTGCCTGTCGCTCGGACAACGAGGAGATCCTCTTGGCGAACGCCGAGGGTGACGACCTGGTTGAGGCTGGTGGCGGGCACGGTGCGGCCGTTGTGGGTCAGGGGGGCAGGGAATGCTGCCAGGAAGCGAGCTGTTCGTGTTTGGCGGCCAGTGCGCCGTTGGCTTCGGCCAGGACCTGGGCCAGCGACCCACCGATGCGGGCGCGCACGGCGGCGGCCAAGGCGCCTTCGACCAGGGGGGCTGAGGCCAGATGGACCTGTTGGCGTTTATCGTCGGGCAAAAGATCGAGGGCTGTCTCGGCGCTCATGAGGGCGCTGCCCAGATCCATCAAGACGAGCACCTCGGTGACCTCGTCTTGGCAGAGCAGTTGCTCGATGGCGGCGACGACCTTGGTGGGGTCGGTGCCGATCGGGGCCTCTGGCAGGTCGGTGCCGCCGGCGGCTGCCAGGGGGGTGGCGCCTTGCACCATTTGGTTGACCAGTTCAAGGATTCCTTCGGCCAGTCGGGCGCTGTGGGTGACGAGGACCAGGCCGATCATGTGGGCCGGTCCTGTGTGGAGAGGGCGGCGTTGGACACTGTTTCCGAGAGGGAGCGGAGGAGGAGGTAAGTGGAGGTGGCGCCGGGGTCCTGGTGGCCGACGCTGCGTTCGCCCAGGTAGCTGGCGCGGCCTTTGCGGGCTTGCAGGGGGATAGTGGCGGCCATTGCCTGTTGGGCAGTGGCTGCGCAGCGGGTCAGTGCAGTCGTGAGGGGCTGTTCGGCGGCCAGGGCTTCGCGCAGTGTGGCCAGGGCGGGTGTCCAGGCATCGATCATGGTTTTGTCGCCCAGCTCGGCGCGGCCGCGCTGGACGATGCCGTCGCGGCCGGCTTCGAGCACGGCGAGCAGGTCGGCGTCGTCGAGTGTGCTGCGGTCGCCGGCCACAGCGGCGGCTTTGAGAAAGAAATTGCCGTAGAGCATTCCGCTGGCGCCGCCGACAGCGGACATCAGGGTCATGCCGGCGGTTTTGAAGAGAAGGCCGAGCGACTGACTTGGCTGTGCGGCGATTTTCTGGGCGACGGTATTGAACCCACGGGCGATATTGACGCCATGGTCTGCGTCGCCGATGGCGGCATCCAGGTCGGTGAGGCAGGCTTTGTGTTCGTCGAGCAGCGTGGCTGCATGGTGTAGCCAGGCTGCGATGGTTGCTGCGCTGATCATGTGGGCCTTCTTTCGGCTATACTCCCCAGCGCAGGGCTGGGGTTTTGACAGGGGCATCCCACAGACGCAGCATTTCGTCGTCGACGCGGGTCAGCGTGATCGAGCATCCCTGCATGTCCAGGGAGGTGATATAAGCGCCGACCAGGGTGCGTGCGATGTGGATCGAACGCTGCTGGCAGATGGCTGCCAGTTGGCGCTGCGCACGATGCGGGTATAGGGGGGGTCGTCGAGAATTTCGCAGGCGAGCAATGTAGTCACCTTGTCGGCGTCGGTGATGGGGATACGGCGCTGGCCGGGTTCGCCGTGGATGCCGATACCGATCTCGATCTCGTCGGGGCCGAGGTCGAAGGTCGGCTTGCCGGCGGCTGGGGTGATGCAGGAAGTGAGGGCCATTCCCATCGAGCGGGAGTGGAGCGCGACCTTTTGGGCCAGTTCGGCCACTGCGTGGAGGGGGTAGCCGGCCTCTGCTGCGGCGCCGGCGATCTTTTCCACGAGCAGGGTAGCGCCGACCCCGCGGCGTCCTGCGGTGTAGAGGCTGTCTTTGACAGCGACATCGTCGTCGACGAGCACGGTGCGTACGGGGATGCCGTCGCTGTGCAGGAGTTCGGCTGCGGTTTCGAAGCTGAGCAGATCGCCGGTGTAATTTTTGACAACGAGCAGCACGCCTGCGCCGCTGTGGACGGCCAGGCTGCAGGCGTACATCTGGTCGGGGGTGGGCGAAGTAAAGATTTCGCCGGGGCAGGCGCCGTCGAGCATGCCCATCCCGACAAAGCCACCGTGCAGCGGTTCATGTCCGCTGCCGCCGCCGGAGACAAGCGCGACCTTGGCTGGGACGGGTGCGTCTGTGCGCACGATAAATTTGGGTTCCGTGGAGATGCGCAGTTGGTCGGGGTAGGCCAGCGCCATTCCCTCCATCTGTTCTCGGATCACGGCGTCGGTCTCGTTGATCAATTTTTTCATAGCGGCTCCGTCAGAAGGGTCTGCTGGCTTGCCGGCCGACTGGGGTCGGCAAACATTGGGTAAGAAAGAGCGGTCAACAGGTGGTCTGCAAAGCGATATTGGGTTTGTGTCCGTCGGTACCGAACAGGGTGATTCGGTCGAGGGGCAGTTGTGCCCAGACTTCTTCGGCCAGGGTGTATCCGATTTCGGGGGCAACCTTGGCTTTGAGGGAAAAGGGTCCGACGCGCAAGGTGACCAGGTACTGGCCGCCGACGACAATGGCGCGGCTGGCGATTCGGGCGGGCACCGTATCGGGCTGTGCAGTGGGAAAAATGCGCACATGTTCTGGGCGGATACCCAAGGTCAGCGGGCTGCTGCTGGGGGCAGAGAGGCAGACGGGCTGGGCGAAGAGTGGGCTGCGGATGATTTCGGTGAGGTTGGCTTGGGCGAACCCTTCGATAAAATTCATGCCGGGGTTGCCCAGGAACCAGCCGCCGAACACATCGTTGGGGCGGTCGTACAATTCGCGCGGGGCTGCATATTGGACGATGCGTCCTTCTTTCATCAAAGCGATCTGGTCGGCCAGGGTCATGGCTTCGGTCTGGTCGTGGGTGACATAAAGAATTGTCTGGTTGAGGCGGGTGACCAGCTCTTTGAGGGCTCGTTTGAGCTGCAGTTTGGCGGAGATATCGACATTGGTGATTGGTTCGTCGAAGAGGATGATCTGGGGTTGGCGGGCGACGGCGCGGGCGACAGCCACTTTTTGGCGGGTTCCGTTGTCCAGATCTTCGATGTCTGCGTCGGCTGCGTGGCGCATTTCGAGCAAGTCGAGCACTTCTTCGGTGCGTCGTGTTCGTTCGGCTGGGCTCAGCTTTTCGGCGCGCAGGGGCAGTTCGATATTGGCGCGCACGTTGCTGCCGCGGTAGACGACCGGGTATTGGAAGACCATCCCGATCTTGCGTGCGTAGGTGGAGAGATGGGTCACGCGTTGGGTGCCGAAGAAAATTTCGCCTTGGGTTGGGAGTTCCAGCCCGGCGATCATCCGCATGAGGGTTGTTTTGCCGCATCCAGAGGGTCCAAGCAGGCAGGTGGTGGTGCCTGCGGGAAACGTCAGGGTGAGGTCATCGACCGCCACCACGTTGCCGAACTGTTTGCGCAGATTTTCGACTCGAATATCAAGCACGGTTTACTCCGATCCGGTGCAGACGCCGATCCGGCGGCCCTGTTGAAAAACAATCAGCTGTTGTGGCTGCATGCTGATGGTGACGGACTGGTCGATATCGACGTGCTGCTGGGTCTGGTCGTCGCTGCGCAGCACGGTGGTCAGCTGCACGCCTTGGGCGTCGAGATAGAGGATCTCTTCGCCGCCCAGATCTTCGCGCAAGAGGACCCTGGCCTGGCAGGTCAGGGCGCCTGGGGTGGTGCCGATGCGGATCTGTTCTGGGCGGACACCGATCTGGACGTGGGGGGTGGGTCCGTTGGTTTGGCCATCTGGCTGGCGAGCATGAGCGATTCCACGGCGTCTGAGGTTGTGTAGACAAAGGTGACGTTGAGCATCTCTTGGGTGCGTTTGAGGTCGTCGATCAGTCGTTCGCGCAGTTTGAAATCGAGGCCGACCAGTGGGTCGTCGAGCACATAGAGATCGGTGCGTTTGATGAGTCCGCGTGCGATAGCGACGCGTTGTTTTTGGCCGCCGCTCAGCTGGTCGGGTTTGCGGTCGAGGAGCGGTTGGATCCCGAGCAGTCCGGCGACGCGTTGCACCTCGGGTTCGACTTCGTTTTTGGGCACGCGTGCCAGGTGGAGGGGGTAGGCAATGTTTTGGTGGACGGTGAAATGGGGGTAGAGGGCGAAGGATTGGGGGACGTAGCCGATGTTGCGTTCTCCGGGGGAGAGGTGGGTGACATCGGTGTTGCGCAGGAAGATGTTGCCCTGGTCGGGGGACTCCAGCCCGGTCAGCAGCCGGACGAGCACGGATTTGCCGGAGGCGGGCAATCCGAAGACGACCATGAACTCGCCGGCCGGCACGCTCAGGTGCAGGTTGTGCAGAACTTGTTTGCGTCCGTAACGTTTGGCGAGGTTGTTCAGCTCAATTGCAGTCATGCCAGTGTCGTTCCTGTTGGGGGCCATCAGCGGCCCAGCGAAGCCAGCCAGGGGGCCAGCGCGATACTCACGGCGAAGATGACAATCACGAGAAAAACGAACCAGACATACAGCAACGCCGATCGTCGGGCATTGGCGGTGGCTGGGATATTGCCGACGGCGATCTGGCTGATGGCAGAGGCGACCAGCGAGACCAGGCCGACCCTGTACAGCTCCATGCTGATCTGTTGTCCGATCAGGACAATGCTGGCGAGCATCCAGAGGACCAGGATCAGCTGCAGCGTTGCAGCAAAGGGGGGTTTGTGGCTTTGCATATTACACCTCCCCGCGCACGGTTCCGAACGTCATCCCGACCAGGAGATACTTTTGGAAGAAAAAGATCATCAAGGTAGGGAGCAGCACATAGCCGGTAGAGAGGGAGGCGACGAAGGCCCAGTCGACATTGCCGCCGGAGTCGGTCAGACCGACGGCCAGTGCGTAGGGGATCATCTGTGTGCCGGGTCCGCCCAGGATAAAATTGAGCAGGAACTCGTTCCAGACGAAGATCAGATTAAAAATGAAAGCGGCGATCAGGCCGGGGCGCACTTGGGGCAGCACCACGCGAAACATAACGTGCAGCCGGGAGGCGCCGTTGACAAAACCGGTTTCGTCGTAGCGTGGGGAGACGCCGTCGATGAACCCTTTGAGGATCCAGAGGGAGAAGGGGATACTGAACATGGTATAGAGCATCAGGACACCGAACTGATTGCGCCACTGGAACGCGTTGTACATCTGGAAGATTGGGACGACGAAGGCTGCGGCGGGCACCATGCGTGTAGAGAGGATCAAAAACATCAAAAAATTGGTGGCGCGAAATTTGTAGCGGGAGAGGGTGTAGGCGGCCAGAAACGAGACTACGAGTGCGAGTGTCACAGAGAGGATCGACAGGAAGAGGCTGTTGATAAAATAGGGGATGGTATTGGGGCGGGTCAGCATGGAGACGATGTTGTCCAGGGTTGGCTGGAAGAGAAACTGGGGGGGGACCGCCAGGATATCGTCGGGTGTTTTGAAAGACGCCATCAGGATCCAGAAGACGGGCAGAAAAAAGAGCAATGCCACCAGCCAGAGGAGCGAGTAGTAGAAAGCGATGCGGGTGCGTGACGGTTGCATGTCAGACTCCTTCTCGGTAGCGGCGCAGGTGGAGCACCCAGAGATAGATGGAGGTGAACGCGATGGCGATCAGCAGCAGGATGACGGCCAGTGCGGAGGAGAAGCCGATATTGAGGCTGGCAAACGCGTAGCGGTACAGTTTCAGTGCGATCAGTTCGGTGATGTTGCCGGGCCCGCCGTTGGTCATCAGGAAGACAAGATCGGTTGTCTTGTAGGCGTCGATTGTGCGCAGCAGGATGCCGAGCATCAGGATAAACTTGCCGTGGGGCCAGATCACATGCCACAGCCGCTGCCAGGCTGTGAGTCGGTCGACTTCGGCGGCTTCGAGTTCGGCTTTGGGCACGGAGCCGAGTGCGGCGAGGGTCATCAGAATCATAAAGGGGGTCCACATCCAGATATCGACAAAGAGCACTGCCCCGAACGCCCAGTCGATGTTGGTGAGAAAGTCGATTTTTTGTCCGCTGATCTGTTGGAGCAGATAATTGGCGACGCCGAAGGTTGGCTCATAGATCAGGCGCCAGAAGAGCCCGGAGGCCACGGGGGTCACGACCATGGGGACGAAGAGCAGGGTCAGGGCCAGGCGGCGGCCTGGCATATTGTTGCTGCCCCAGAAGAGAAAGCCCAGCAGCACGCCGAGTGTGGTTTCAAGGCCCACGGCCAGGACGACGAAGACAAAGGTACGTCCAAAGGCAGACCACAGGTCGGAGTCGTTGTAAATTTTGACGAAATTGTCAGCCCCCAGA
>JAPLGY010000407.1 GCA_026389955.1 Caldilinea sp.
CTGCTGGCGCGCTGGCCTGCCGTCTCCCTGATCGCTGTGACCAACACCGTTGTCGAAGGGAGTGCTATCCCCTTTGCCCAGACGCTCGCATACCCGATGGGCCCACCCGCCCTGCAGGGGGCGATCCGTGCGATCCTGCAGCTGGCCACCGCCAGCGAGCTTTTGCGGGCCGGCGAGGTCAGCCTCGACACGCAGAACCGCACGGTCAACACCCCGCGCGGCCAGCACCACATCACCCCCAAACAGTCTGCGCTGCTGCAAATGTTGATGAGCCGCCGCGGTGAAGTCATCTCCCGTCGCGAGATCATGGAGACCATCTGGGAAACCACCTTTTTGGAAGATACTCGCACGCTGGATGTCCATATCCGCTGGCTGCGCGAACAGATCGAGCACGACCCCTCCAACCCGCAGTATATCCTCACCGTGCGCGGCAAGGGCTACTCGTTCTGCCCCAAACCCGGTATCAGCTGAGGCGGCGATAGACCTCTTTGATGTTGGGGAGATGCTCGATCTTGGTCAGGATCCGGGTCAGCTGCGTCACATCTTGAATTTCGAGTGTTGCTGTGATCACGGCCAGGTTGTCCTTCTGGCCGGTGATCGCCTCGATGTTGCGCATGTTGACATGTTCGTCGGCGACGAGCGCAGCGATATCGCGCACCAGGCCGGAGCGGTCATAGGCGCTGATGTGGATTTTGACCGGGTAGGTTTTTTCCTGCAGGGTGGTCCAGCTCACCTCAATAATGCGGCTGTGTTCGTTGCCGAGCAGCCGGTTGATGTTGGGGCATTTCTGGGTATGGATGGTGACCCCCCGTCCTTTGGTGACGTAGCCCACGATCGGGTCTCCGGGCACTGGGTGGCAGCATTTGCCCAGGTTGGTCAACAGCCCTTCAACCCCCTGGACGCGCAGACCATCGAAACCGGCCACATCGGCGGCATTCTGCCCAGGTTGGAACGAGAAGACATCGAACGAGGCCAGCCGCTCCTGTTCGCGACGCTCATAGTCGATGATGCGGGCGGCAATGTGCTGTGAGTTGATATCGCCGTACCCGATCGCGGCCAAAAAATCGTCCAGCAGCTCGTAGCGGAAGAGGCGGCTGACCGCCTCGAAGCTGAGATCTGCCGAGAGCCGGTGCAGCTCCTTGTCGAGCGCCTGGCGCCCGCGCAGGATATTTTCGTCGCGGTTCTGACGGCGCAGCCAGGTTCGAATTTTGCTGCGTGCACGCTGGGTGGCGACAAACTCCAGATCTGGGTTGAGCCAGTCCCGGCTCGGCCCCCCGCGCGAGGCCGCGATGATCGACACCTGGTCCCCGTTCTGCAGCTTGTAATCTAGCGGAACCAGCTTGCCGTTGACATTGGCACCTCGGCAGCGGTGCCCCAGTTCGGTGTGGATGTTGTAGGCGAAATCGATCGGGGTCGAGCCGGCCGGCAGCTCGACAATGTCGGCGTTGGGTGTAAAGACCAGAACCCGGTCGCTGAAGACATCGGTCTTCATGCCGTCGACAAACTCGTCGGAGTCGCTCATCGAGAGGGGCTCTGACATCAACTTGCGCAAATAGGCAATTTTTTTCTGCACATCCTCGCTGTGGCGGGCCTGCTCTTTGTACTGCCAGTGCGCGGCAATGCCAAGCTCGGCCAAGTCATGCATCTCGCCGGTGCGGATCTGAATTTCAACCGGGCGCCCATCTTTTTTGATTCGTACCGCCGTGTGCAGGCTGCGGTACATGTTGTCCTTGGGGTTGGCGATGTAATCGTCGAACTCCCCTGGGATCGGGTGCCACATGGTGTGGACTACCCCCAGCGCGGCGTAGCACTGGGCGACGCTGTCGACAATAATGCGAAACCCATGCACATCGTAGATCTGCTCAAAGCCCACCCCTTTGCGTTCCATCTTGCGAAAGATCGAATAGATGTGCTTGGGGCGCCCGTAAATTTGGGCGTGCAGACCCGCCTCGTTCAGCGCTCGTTCCAGGTCGGATTTGATGCGAATGACCAGTTTGTCGCGGTCGTCTTCTTTCTGTTGGAGTGCATTTTTGATCTCGCGGTAGCTGCTTGGGTTGAGGTACCGGAAGCTGAGATCCTCCAGCTCAGACTTGATGCGCCAGATGCCCAGGCGGTTGGCGATCGGGGCATAATAGTCGAGGGTCTCTCGGGCAGTCCGGCGTCGTTTGTATTCTTTCTGGCCAGCGAGCGTCCGCATGTTGTGCAGGCGGTCGGCCAGCTTGATGATCAGCACGCGCAAATCCTCGATGCTGGCCAGCATCATCTTGCGCAGCGATTCTGCCCTCTGGTTGCTGACAGGCGCGTCGGTTTTGCTCTTCTTTTCTTGAATTTTTTTGAGCTTGGTGACCCCGTCCACCAGCCGGGCGATCGTGGAGCCGAAGTGGGTGCGGAGATAGTCGATGCCGTAGTCGCTGTCTTCGGCCACGTCGTGCAGAAGCCCGGCGGCCAGCGCTTCGGGGTCCATGTGCAGCTCAGCCAGGATCTCGGTCACAGCGATCGGGTGGGTGATGTAGGGTTCACCGCTGTCGCGCTGCATGGCGTGGTGCGCGTAGCTGGCCAGCGTGTACGCCCGCAGAAGCAGCTCGCGGCTTTCCGCCCGAAAGCTCTCTGGCAGGTTGTTCCACAACGCTTCGATCGCCCGACATTCTTCAGGCGATGGCTCCAGACGGATGACTCCCTGCCCGTCGGCGGTGGGCAGCAGACGGAGCCGTTCAACTGCCTGCCAGAGTTCTGAAGGCGGGCACGCCGATTCTTCTGGGCCCGTCTGCAAGAGATTCTCGCCGGCTGGGGTCTGCTGTGCGTCCTCCCCTGCCGGCTCCTGTGCAACGGCAAGCAAGGGGGGCGCCAGAGTTCTGATCGGCGCGTGGTTGACTGAAACGCTCACCTGCTGCCTCCTGGTCCTGCAGCCAGACCCTGCTGCATGTTTTGCTTCTTCCTATTATACCCGAACAGGGTGCTGCCGTGCAACGTCCCTACGGGGTTCAGGGCTCCTCCAGCCAACGACAGAGCCCAGCAAGAATTTCTGTGCAGGGGGTGGTGTCGAGGTCAAACCAGCAGATCTCCTTCAGCTTGCGCAGCCAGGTCATCTGATGGCGGACATAGCGGTGGGTTTCGGTTTTGATACGAGCGGCGGCCGTCTCCAGGTCACACTGGCCTGCCAGGTAGTCGCCACACTCGCGGTAGCCCAGGCTGGTCATTGCCGGCAGCCGACGGGTGTAGCCCGCAGCCAGCAGACGCTCCGTCTCTGCGACCAGTCCGTTGGCCAGCATGGCGTCGACCCGACGGTCGATCCGCTGGTAGAGCGCTGCCCGTTCACGGGTCAGCCCGACCTGCAGGATCTGATAAGGAGGCGGTTCGCTGCCCTCCAACTCGACCTTGGAGCGGCCCGTAGACAGCAGGATTTCCAGCGCTCGCAGCACCCGGCGCGGGTTGCGGGGGTCGATCTGCGCCGCGGTGGCGGGGTCGCCGGCTGCCAGCTGCGCAAAGAGTGCAGCAACGCCTTCGCGGGCCAGCCGTTCTTCCAGCACCGCTCGCAGCTCCGGGTTCGGGGCAACCGCAGGGATCCGCAGCCCTGCAACGACAGCACGAATATAGAGCCCCGTCCCCCCCACCAGCAGCGGGGTGTGGCCGCGGGCATGGATGGCGTCGATCGCAGCGTAGGCCAGCTGCTGGTATTCGGCGACTGTCAGAACCTGGTCTGGGTCGCGCAGGTCGAGCAGGTGGTGGGGAATCAGAGCCCGTTCTGCCGGGGTCGCTTTGGCTGTGCCGATGTCCATCCCACGGTAGATCTGTCGGCTGTCGGCGCCGACCACCTCTCCTTGGCAGCGCTGCCCAAGTGCCAGGCTCAGCTCCGTCTTCCCTACGCCCGTCGGACCCAGCAAGACGATCAAAGGAAGCCTAGGCATCGCTCACCGCGTGGCGGATGTGCTCGACCGACTGCAGCTGTCCTTGTCTGTCCACCTGTACCCCGACCACATCCAGCCGCCAGGGGCCGGTCCAGCCGCAAGCTCGCACGTAGTGGCGGGCCACCTGGCGCATTTTGGCTGCCTTGCGCGGGGTGATCGACTGCAGCGCTGAGCCGTAAGCGAAGCCACGCCGGGTGCGTACTTCGACCAGCACCAGCCAGGGCACCACTGCGCCGCCTTGGCCGTAATCAGGCTCCGGTTCCTGGGCCACAATATCGATTTCACCGGCTGCGCAGCGCCAGTTGTGCTCGACGATGACAAGTCCTGCAGCCTGCAAGGTATGGCGCGCCAGTTGTTCCCCCCAATCCCCCAGCTGGCGGCGCGGGGCTGTCCGGCGGGGGACGAACTCAGCCATGGGAGCAGAGCTCCAGTTGTACTGGGCGGCGGGCGAGCGGAGCAAAGGTGAAGCGGTGGATCGGGCAGGGGCCGGAGGCCTGCAGCGCAGCCAGGTGGGCTGCCACCCCGTAGCCTTTGTGCGCTGCAAACCCATACCCGGCATAGTCCAGGTCGTAGCGATCCATCAGCTGGTCTCGATGCACCTTGGCCAGAATTGACGCTGCTGCGACCGAGACCATCGTGCGGTCTGCTTTGGGCTGTACGGTCTGGGGGGTGGCCACCTGGGGCAGGTGTACCCAGTCGATCAACAGGTGGTCAGGGCGACAAGTCAGCACGGCCAGCGCCTGCTGCATAGCCTGTCGGGTGGCAGCAGCGATCCCGATCTGCATTGTTGGGGCTGCGCCAGCCCGCTGCGCTGTTTCGATATTCAAACTCCTTTCCGCTGCACATATTCCACGTAGTTGCTTCTTCCAGCGGCTTGATCGGCTGTGGGGCGCTGCAAGCAGGGCTCCAGAACAGAGCGCCCGTTCATGGAACATACACACGCAGCGAATCAAAGGAGACGGCACCAAACTCGCTGCCGGTGGCCAGTGCGCCGGCGCCGATGCGGCCGGCCTGGACCGGCTCCACTCCTATCTCGTCCAGCAAGATGTCATTGGCGCTGAAACGCAGCAGACCGCCGGCATCTTCCAGCACCAATCGGTTGGGCTGGCCGGCCTTGGACAATTTGGGCAGCTGGGTCGGGGCCCGCAGCACGCTGGCCTGGCCCTGCACATAGCGCACAGCGCCAAATCGGCCCTCTCCATCCAGGGTAAACAGGTAAAAATTGCGCTCGTCGCTGAAACGCCCGATCAACGCCACTGCGGCATCGGGGGTCTGGGCGTCGATGGTGGCCACCGCCGCCAAGGCCACGGTTGGTTTGTCTTCCACGGCAAACCGGCTCCAAGCCAGAAACCCAGGCCAGACGTCGAGCCGATAGCTCCCTTCGGCTGGCAGCACCTGCGTCGCTGCCACGCCGGGCTCGACCAAAGGCGGCCACAGCCCGCGGTCCTGGTCGAAGCTGTCAGCAAAGAGGGCTCCCCTCCCCACAGCCTGCCCGGGGCGCCCGATCACCTCCCCCAGGGTCAAGTCTGGCTGCAAAAGGCTGGCACCGACCAGGGTTGTCACCGCCAGCAGCAGCAGAACCAGGCAGACAACCGGCCACCAGGTCGACAGGCTCACTCTGGCATTGGGCGGGCGCAGCACACTGGCAGGGGCTGTCGGCCGGCGCGCAGACAGGCCGATCGACAGGCGTTTGTGGGCAGACGCTTTGTCCCCTGTCGGTCCGCTGCGGACCGGGGCAGAAACATCTGGCTGCGGAGTCTGGAACGAGGAGGCCATCTGGTCATTCTCCCGGACACTAGATCAAAGGGGTGTTGGGGGTGTGCTGCCCTTTGTTCAGCTGCTCAAGATCTGCGTCGACCATCATCCGGACAAGTTGGCGAAGGCCAACCGCTGGTTTCCAGCCCAGCTGCCGCCCTGCCTTGGCAGGGTCGCCGACCAGCAGGTCCACCTCGGCGGGCCGGTAGTAGCGGGGGTCCTGCACCACATAGCGCTGCCAGTCCAGGTCAAGATAGCCGAACGCCTCCTCGACGAACTGCTGGACGCTGTGGGTCTCGCCCGTAGCGACGACATAGTCGTCGGGCTGTTCCTGCTGCAGCATGAGCCACATGGCCCGCACATAATCGCCCGCAAATCCCCAATCGCGCTGTGCCTCCAGGTTGCCGAGCCTCAGCTCTTTGGCGAGCCCCAGCTTGATGCGTGCAGCCGTATGGGTGATCTTGTGCGTGACGAATTCCAGCCCGCGACGCGGGCTTTCATGGTTGAAGAGGATGCCCGAACAGCCAAAGATATTGTAGCTCTCCCGATAGTTGACTGTGAT
Organism: Caldilinea sp.; assembly: GCA_026389955.1. The sequence continues at coordinate 6,223 of JAPLGY010000407.1, forward strand.
CCAGTGGCCGTAGACCTTGGCCACGCCGTACGGGCTGCGCGGGTAGAAGGGGGTCGACTCGCGCTGGGGGACCTCCACCACCTTGCCGAACATTTCGCTGCTGGAGGCCTGGTAGAAGCGGATGGAGGGGTCGACGATGCGGATGGCCTCCAGCACACGCGTGACCCCCAGGGCGGTGAACTCGCCGGTCAGCACTGGCTGGGTGAAGCTGGTGGGCACGAAGCTTTGCGCCGCCAGGTTATAGACCTCATCCGGGCGGTAGTCGTGGAGCAGGCCGATCAGGCTCATCTGGTCGAGCAGGTCTCCCTGCACGATCTCGATGCGGTCCTGGATCTCGCGGATGCGGTCAAAATTGATTGTGCTGGTGCGCCGCACCATTCCGACCACGGTGTACCCTTTTTCGAGCAAAAACTCGGCCAGGTAGCTCCCATCTTGGCCGGTCACCCCTGTAATCAGGGCTGTAGGCATAAAACTACGGTTCCTTTCTGACAGTCTGTCTGCAAACTGCCCGTTTCACATCCGGCGCACCTGGCGGCGCCAGCTGTCGAGCAGATCCCGCAGCGAAGTTTCTACCTCGATCTGAGGGTGCCAGCCGGTGGCCTGGACGAGACGGCGGTTGTCACAGCAGGAGCGCGGCACGTCGCTGGGCCGCAGCCGCGCCGGGTCGAGTTCGACCCGGATGGTCGTTGTGGTCAGGGACAACAGGGTATCGAGCAGCCAGCGGATCGCGTGCGGGCGGCCCGATCCGACGTTGTAACATGCGCCGGCCTCGCCGTGCTGGGTGAGCAGCCAGTAGGCCCGCACGACGTCGCGCACGTCGGTAAAATCGCGCTCGGCGCCGAGGTTGCCGACGTGCAAAATCGGCTCACGCAGCCCCAGTTCGATCTCGGCGATCTGCCGGGCAAAGGCGCTGGCAGCAAATTCATCCGCCTGTCCTGGCCCCAGATGGTTGAAACTGCGGGCCCGCACGGTGGGCAGACGACAGCTGTTGTAGTACTGCAGGGCCATCATGTCCTGGGTAATCTTGCTGACCCCGTAGGGGGAGTTGGGGCGCAGCGGGGTCTCTTCGTCGATCGGCAGGTCGGCAGCTTCGACCAGCCCATAGATCTCGTTGGAGGAGACCACCAGCGTGCGGCAGCCGGGCTGCCAGCGGCGCAGCGCCTCCAGCAGATTGAGCTGGCATTGAATGTTCAGCTCGTAGGTTGTCCACGGCTGCTGCCAGCTGCCGCCGACATCGCTCCACGCAGCCAGATGCAGGGCACAGTCGGGCCGCACCTGTTCGACGACCTCACCCACCCACACCGCGTTGCGCAGGTCTCCGCGGTGCAGGGTCAGCTTTCCGGCCAGGTGGGCGATGCGGCGGTCATGGCGGTGCACCACGCCGTGAACTTGGAGCGCTGGATCAGCGACCAGCAGTTCAGCCAGAAAACTGCCGGCAAAACCGGCGATCCCGGTGATGAGAACGCGCAAGTTTGTGTCCGATCGACCCTGGACTACCGACAGGGACAGACAGCGGCGATATCGGGCCGGCTGCAGACGGCAGCGTCCAGCAGTGCAGGCGGATACGGGCATGAACCGCCGCCACCGCCGCCACCGCCGTCGCCACCACCGCCGCCGTCGCCACCGCCGCCGTCGCCACCGCCGTCACCGCCGCCCCCAACCGCCACAGGAGCACTGCAGGCCGGGCCGACATCCAGCGGCGTGCTGGCGCCGGAAACCCAGCCGGCAAACGTTCCACCCGACCTCACTGCGATGCGGGCCACGACTTCCGTGCCACATTGCACACGAAAAGGGTCAGCGCTCCAGCTGTAGTACGAACCATCCTGCTGCACTGCGGCCGGCTCGGCCACAAACACCCGATAAGGCACAGGTTCACCCTTGAAGAACAACAGCAGATCGGTGTACCAGTCGATGCCCGCCAGCCGGCTTGGATCGCTGGACCACTGCCAGCGAAAGACGCCGTTGTAAAAATAGATCAGGTTAGGAGTCTCGACCCAGATCGACGGCGGGGCAGCCACTGGCCGGGCGACCGGTGCCGGGGGGGGCTGAACCACTACTGCCGGCACTGGCTGGCCGTCGATCTGTATATAGCTGGCGTTGACCCAACCCAGCCCAGAAGGCGCGCCGGCATAGCGAATCAGGTACCAGCTGCTGCTGCGCCCGACGATGTACACCCGTTCGCCCGCGTTCAGCTTGCCAAGCGCGGCGGCGTTGACAGCGGGGGCAGCCCGCACATTCAGCCGGTTGGCGTTGACCACCGTCCCTCCAAAAACCAGAAAGCCACCGGCCTGGGACATGGGCGCAGCGGCGACCGGTGCCGCTGGCATCGCTGTCAACAGCACAGCGGCCAACAAACCATACATTGCCCAGCACCAGACACGCCGGTTCAGACGTTTTGTCATTGTTGTCTCCTCCTGTTCGGTTGTCATGGCTTGCCATCGCTCAGATGGTTTTTCACTTGACAAAAATCTAGCCTGCCATAAAGCTTCAGCTGCTTGCGGAGCACCCTGCAAGCAGGACTGTCATTTTACACCGAATCGCAGCAGGATGCCATCCACGAAGAAGATTCTGCGAGGTTCTTCGATTTGCACCAGACGAAGTCCCGGGTATGATCGTAGATCTGTATGTCCTAGCCAGAATGCCACAACGTCAACCGCAGCGGGGGCCACGATGAGTTATCAATCTGAAGCGATCGAACGTTTTTCGCGGCGCAACGCCCATATTGCCGTCATTGGCCTGGGCTATGTAGGGCTGCCGCTGGCGGTCTCGTTTGCTCAGGCCGGCTATCGGGTGACCGGGATCGACCTGGACGAACGCAAGGTCGAGCGGATCGAGCGCGGCGAGTCTTATATCGAAGATGTGCCTTCGACTGCACTGGCAGCCTGCCAGACCCCAGAGCGGCGCCTGGCAGCGACAACCGACTTCAGCGTGCTGGCCACCTGCGACGCGGTCTCGATCTGTGTGCCGACGCCGCTGAGCAAGACCGGTGACCCAGATGTCTCCTACATTGCCAGCGCGGTGGAGCAGATCGCCCGCTATCTGCACGCCGGGATGACGGTTGTTCTGGAATCTACAACCTATCCTGGCACGACCCGCGACCTGCTGCTGACCAAACTGGCGGAAAATCGCCAGGGCTGGCGCGTGGGCGAAGCGTTTTTTCTGGCCTTCTCGCCCGAACGGGTCGACCCCGGCCGGGTCGACTGGACGACGCGCAACACCCCCAAGGTGCTGGGGGGAGTGACGCCAGCCTGTTT
>JAPLGY010000283.1 GCA_026389955.1 Caldilinea sp.
GCTCTGTTCCGCCGCAGGGCTCGCCCGCTGCCGTGGTGGGTCTTTCTCCTGCTGACTTTGCCCATCACGATCGACGGGGGGACACAGTTGATTGGCCTGCGCGAAAGTGACTGGCTGTTGCGCACTGCCACTGGTGCACTCTTTGGTATGGCAGCGGTCTGGCTGCTCTATCCCTACATCCAGGAAGCAATGGCCGAGGTTCTGGAGAGCGAGCTGGCCCGACGTGCTGCCCGTCCGCGTTAACAAGCGCCCTCCCTCAGAAGAGACCGGCGTTGTCCAGTCTCTAAAATGGCTGTTGAGTTTGTGGCCAATTCGACAAACAAGCCTGCCCCTTGTATAATAAAAGCTTGTGGAAGAAAGCAAAAAATGTTTTGATTGCAACGACAACCTGTACCAATCAACCGATACCAATCAACCGATACCAATCACGGTCAACCGATTGATACAAAAACGTTTTCAGGACATGATCGACAATTCAGGTCGATAAAAATTTGGGAGCAAAAGCAGGATGGCAAACACAAAATCAGCCGAAAAACGGAGTCGTCAAAATCCAGAGCGCATGGCGCGCAACCGGATCTATCGCAGCAGCGCACGTACAGCCATCAAAAAGGCGCGCCTGGCAATCGAAAACGGCGATTCCAACGCCGCTGAACTGGTGCGTAACGCCGAGCGGGTGCTGGCCCGGGCTGCCAACAAAGGGGCCATTCACGCCAACAACGCATCCCGCCGGACAGGACGACTTGTTTTGCTGTTGAATAAGGGTGCAGCAGCCTGAACTCTGCGCAACACCTGTGTCTTTGGGCCAGGTGTTGTATCACTTTTGAGCCGAACAAGGTTTCAGTCAGGCGGGCACCCTGCCCGCCTTTTCGTATTTTTTGCGTTCAGCGACTGTCTGTGCGCCACTCTCCAGTTTGTTGGTTGTAGTCACAGAGGCTCTGCAGCGGGCAGTGGATACAGCGCGGGGTCTGCCCCGTTGAAACAGAAAAGAAGGACAATGCTGGCAGTTTTGTGGCCCACGCCGGGCAGCGTGGTCAGATAGGCCAGCGCTTCAGCGGCTGGCAGGTCAGCCAGATGGCTCAAATCGTAGCCACCCCAGTCTCTCTGAAGTTTTTCCAGGGTGGCGACGATCGCTGGGGCTTTTTGGTTGTCATCCCCGCAGGACGAATCAGCGCTTTGAGGGTCTCGATCGGTGCCGTTCGCACCGCATCCCAGTCGTCGCCAAAGTGTGCCTTCAGCTGGGCAAAGGCGCGGCCGCTGTTGGCATCGTTGGTGTTGGCGCTCAGGAGGGTGGCGATCAACTCATCTACCGGACTTTCGCTTCGTTGAAAATGAGGCTCTCCGTACGCTTCGATCAAGGTAGTGTGTACTTGCCACGCTTTTTGTAGGAGTGCTGCAGCGGCTGCCATTTTTTGCTCCTTTACCGGACATAGACTCTGGGAACACGTGGCAGAATTCGGCTCACGATGTCGTAGTTGTTGGTCTGAATGCGGTCGCCGACGTCGGCTGCCGTGATTGAACGGTCTCCCTGGTGGCCGATCAGCACGACTTCGTCGCCCTGGCAGACTGTCCCCCAGAGCGGTTCGATTTCGGTCACATCGACGATGGTCTGGTCCATACAGACCCGCCCCAAGATGGGAGCGGGCTGGCCGTGGATCAGCACATGGCCCCAGTGGTGAGGGCGGCGCGGAAATCCGTCGGCATAGCCGACTGGAATCACCGCCGTGCGTGTGGGTCTGTGGGTGATGTACTCGCGACCATACGAGATCGCTTCGCCCGGGGCCAGGCTGTTGACCTGGACAACAATGGCTTTCCAGCTCAGCACCGGGGAAAAGCCTGCCGGCAACCGGCATTCGTTGCTGTCTGGGTCGAGCCCATAGAGCGCAATGCCCGAGCGCACCATTTCCAGATGGGTCTGCGGCATGGTCAGCAGGGCGGCCGAGTTGGCCGCATGGGCGATGGGTGGGCGCAGACCTGCGTCGGCCAGTTGGGTGAGCAACTGCTGAAAACGAACAAATTGTCGATCGGCGTGGACTTTGTCGGCGGCGTCTGAGGTGGCGAAATGAGTGAAGATCCCTTCGACCCGCAGCCAGTCCATTTTCTGGAGAGCAGACAGCAGGGCTGGTGCTTCTGGGGGGCTTACACCGAGGCGGTTCATGCCGGTGTTGACCTTGAGATGCAGGGTCAGGGATCGGCGCTGCAGCGCTGCGGCCGCCTGCAGCGCCGCAGCGGTTTCCAGGTCAAAGACGGTCAGGGTCACCCCGTGGGCCAGCGCCAGGTCGGCTTGCCAGCCAGGCGTGTAGCCCAGCACCAGCACCGGCAGTGTGATCCCAGCCTGGCGGATCTCCAGGGCTTCGGACAGGGCGGCGACAGCAAAGGCATCGGCCCCGGCTGTCTGCAGCACCTGGGCTGTGACGGGTGCTCCATGTCCGTAGGCATTGGCTTTGATAACAGCCATCAGCCGTGTGCCCGGCGCCAGCTGGCTGCGCAGAGAGCGCAGATTGTGGGCCAGGGCTGAGCGGTCGATCTCAAGCCAGGTGGTGCGGGGGGGGAAATCCTGGGTGTCGTGGGCGGTCAGGAGCGCTCGCATGATCTCCTCTTGGGTAGCGGTCGGCGGTCTCTGGCTAAAAGGAGCAGCTGCAGCGTTCGGCCAGCTGGCTCCACTCTGGATGCGTCAGGCCGGCCATGCCCGGCACGATCCCAGGTTTGACGGTTCCATGATAGTCGCTGCCGCCGGTGACCAGGAGCCGGTGCTGATGGGCCAGCTGGCGAAAGTGGGTGACCTGGGCGGCGGCTGCAGAGGGAGAGGCTCTCTCGTGGCCCCGGTTGAAGGCATAAGGATAGCAGACCTCGAGGCCATCCAAGCCGGCATCGGCCAGCCGGCGCACGACCCGGTCGATATTGCGCACCAGCGGGTAGGCGCCAGGATGAGCCAGCACGGCAATCCCACCGGCTGTATGGGTGAGTTCGATGGCCTCTTCGACGGTCAAACTGAAGACCCGGTCGACAACGGTGGAGTTGGGGGCATCGGTGGCCAGAAACTGTGCAAAGACGTCGGAGATGGACGCAAAACGATCGGGGTTGCGTTCGAGGGCGACCTGGGCGATATGGACCCGGCCAGGGACACCCTGAACCCTGGAGAGCACGGCGTCCACCGAAATATCGATGCCATAGCCCCGCAGCCGTTCGATCTGGAGGATTTTTTGTTCGATTCGGCTGTCGACCACGCGCCGCAGAATTTCCACAAGCTGGGGAGCGTGGTGGTGGACCCCGATGGCCAGGAGGTTGATGTCGTGGTAGTCGTGCTCTGGATCGGCACGTGTGCTGAATTCGAGGGCAGGAACGACCTGGATGCCGAGGGGGGCTGCGGCAGCGATTGCGGCGTCGACGCCTTGTACACTGTCGTGGTCGGTCAGCGCAATCACCTGCAGCTGCAGACGGGCGCAGAGTGCGACCAGTGCTGCCGGTGTGTCGGTTCCATCTGAAGCAGTGCTGTGCAGTTGAAGGTCGACCGGGTAGCGGAGAGAGCTGGAAAAGGTGGCAAAAGCATCCATATCAGACCCCAAGTATACTACAGGATGAGCAGTCTGCTGCAAGTAGGCCGCGGACCTTATGCAACCGCACACTTTTCTGGCACAATGGAGGGATATCGCTGATCCATCGGCTGAAAAGATGAGAAGAGGAACGCATGACAACAAAATACATCTTTGTGACAGGGGGGGTCGTTTCTGGGCTGGGCAAAGGGGTGACGGTTGCCTCGCTGGGAACGATTATCAAAGCGCGCGGAATACGCGTGGCCACGATGAAACTGGACCCGTATTTGAATGTCGATCCGGGTACGATGTCTCCCTATCAGCATGGCGAGGTCTTTGTCACCGAGGACGGCGCCGAGACCGACCTGGACCTGGGCCACTACGAGCGCTTTGTCGACGTCAATCTCTCCAAAGTCAGCAACATCACAAGCGGACAGATCTATACGTCGGTGTTGAGCCAGGAACGGCGCGGCGACTATCTGGGCGGCACGATCCAGGTGATCCCACATGTCACCAATGAGATCAAACGTCGGATCGGGTTGGCCGCACGTGTGGCCCAGGCCGATGTATTGATCGTCGAAATCGGAGGGACGGTCGGCGATATCGAGGGGTTGCCGTTTCTGGAGGCGATCCGCCAGATGCGCAAGGATGTGGGGCGGGCCAACACCATCTATGCCCATGTGACCTGGCTGCCCTATCTGGCAGCGAGCAAGGAGCTCAAGACCAAACCGACGCAGCACAGTGTGCGCGAGCTGCGCGGCATTGGGATTTCGCCGGATGTGGTGGTGTTGCGCAGCGATCATCCGGTCGAAGACGATGTGTGCGTGAAGACCGCGCTCTTTTGCGACGTCGACCGGGAGGCAGTGGTGCCTCTGGTCACCAGCGACACCATCTATGCGGTTCCGCTGAGCTTGGAGGAGCAAGGGTTAGGGGCGTGGATTTCCCGGCGATTGGGGTTGGTGGAGACGCAGCCGTCGCAGGCTGGGCTGGTCAGCTGGCGACAGTTTGTGGCGGACCTGCGGCGTCCCAAACCGACCTTGCACATTGTTTTGGCTGGCAAGTATGTCGAGCTGCAAGATTCCTATCTGAGTGTCAAAGAAGCGTTGATCCATGCCGGGCTGGCCGCAGGGTGGGACATCGAGATTGACTGGATCAATTCGGAGGATCTGGAAAAAGGGAGGGAGGAGGAGCGCCTGCTGGCTGCAGACGGGGTTGTGGTGCCCGGTGGCTTCGGCTACCGCGGGATCGAAGGAAAGATCCGGGCAGCGCGTCTGGCGCGCGAGCACCGGGTGCCCTATCTGGGGCTCTGTCTGGGGATGCAGGTGATGTGTATCGAACTTGCCCGCCATTTCTACCAGACCGACGAACCCAACAGCACCGAGTTTGATCTGAGCACTGAATATCCGATCATCGATCTGATGCCCGACCAGCGGGATATTGCGGATCTGGGGGGAACGATGCGGCTGGGGGTCTACGAGTGTCGGCTGGAGCCTGGCACACACGCCTATGCGGCCTATGCGACAGCGGGCTATGGGGAGGTTGTGCAGGAACGACATCGCCATCGTTTTGAATTCAACAACTCCTACCGAAACGCGCTGACGGCCCAGGGGATGGTCTTCAGCGGTTTTTCGCCGGATGGCCGTTTGGTCGAGATTGCGGAGCTGCGCGACCATCCCTTTATGGTCGGCAGCCAGTTTCATCCCGAATTTAAGAGCCGCCCCAATCGACCCCACCCGTTGTTCGCTGCCTTCATTCAAGCGGCTGTGCAGCATCGTCGGCAGCGGGAGGCAGCCTCCAGCTGATCGTTGCCCTGTTTTGGGTTGTCGAAGTCGGCGCATTGTGCCATACTTGTAGAGGACCAAATTTGTAAAAAGCCGACCAGTTGAAGGAAAAACAGCGACGGAGAAGGGCCGCTGGCTGTCGGCAGATGGAAAAAGAGAGGAAACTGCGATGTCGGGTCATTCCAAATGGTCGACGATCAAACGAAAAAAAGGTGCTGCTGACGCCGCACGCGGCAAACTTTTCACGCGTCTGGCACGCGAGATCCAGATTGCTGCCCGCCAGGGGGGGGATCCTGCCAGCAACTTCACTTTGCGTCTGGCGATCGAGCGGGCACGCGGCGAGAACATGCCCAAGGAAAATATTGACCGGGCAGTTCGTCGAGGGGCCGGTCTGGAAAAAGATGGCGTCGAAATCGAAACGATCGTCTACGAGGGGTATGGCCCCCACGGAATTGCCATGCTGGTCGAGTGTCTGACCGACAACCGCAACCGTACGATCTCCGAAGTCCGCCGCGCCTTCACCAAAGCCAATGGGGCGCTTGGCGAGCCAGGGTCGGTGGCATGGCAGTTTACCGAAAAAGGGTATCTTGCCTTCAACCGTGTGGACCAAAACGGGGCCGTGCTGGACCTCGACCCCGATGCGCTGTTTCTGGCTGCGATCGAAAGTGGTGCCGCCGACGTGGAACTCTCTGCGGATGCGGTCGAAATTTACACCGAACGAACCGACTTCGCCCAGGTCAGCCAGGCGTTAGAAGAGCAGGGCTTTGCGGCCGCCCAGGCCGAGCTGGCGATGCAGCCAAATACGACGATCGAGCTGGGAATGGAGGAGGCTG
>JAPLGY010000227.1 GCA_026389955.1 Caldilinea sp.
CCCCAGATGCCGGCCAGCCATTTGCTGGTAGAGCCCAGTGGGCGCAACACTGCGCCGGCAGTTGGCCTGGCTTGTCTGCATGTGCGGCGTCTGCAGCCCGACGCCACGGTGGCCATCCTGCCAGCGGACCATGTAATCTTGCAGCCAGACCAATTTCAGGCTGCGCTCCGTCGTGCTGTCGAAGTCGCCCAAGAAAACTGGATTGTCACCCTGGGCATCGAGCCGACCTTTGCCCACAGTGGCTACGGCTACATCAAACGGCGTGAACCGCTGGCGGCGGCGGCAGAAATCCCTGCCTACCGAGTCGAGCGTTTTTTGGAGAAGCCCAACCGGGCGGTGGCGGAGCAGTTTTTGTCCGAGGGTGGCTATTACTGGAATGGGGGCATCTTTGTCAGCCGAGCCGATCGGCTTTTGGAGGAACTGGCGCGCCAGGCCCCGGCGCTCTACAGCTGTCTCGAACGGATCGACGCCGCCCTCGACAGTGCACAGGCCAGCCAGGTGCTTGCCGAGGTCTGGCAAGAGATGCCCAACATCAGCATCGACTATGCGGTCATGGAGGGGGCGCGCCAGGTGGCTGTCGAGCCTCTGCAGGCTGGCTGGAACGATGTGGGCAGCTGGGATGCGTTGGAGACTGTGCTGGAGCAGGATGGGGCGGGCAATCGCATCGCCCGGGGCGAGGTTTTGCTCCTGGACAGCACCAACAATATCGTATACAGTGACAAACGGTTGGTTGCCTTGATCCACATTGACAACCTTGTGATCGTCGACACAGGGGATACCCTCTTGATCGGCGACAAGCACAACATGCAGCGTGTCAAAGAGGTGGTTGAGATGCTGCGTGACCAGGGACGTACTGAACTGCTGTAGGAGGAGTCGGCAGGGCCAGCCAAGAGCCGCAGGAGGGAATATCGTCATGTCATCGCAGTCACCGCTTCAGCGTTTCCAAGAGCTCCATGTCACCGGCAAGGAACTGGTCTGGGTAGGAGTCGGGGGTGTGGCCGGCCTTGTGCTTGGTCTTTTGATCGGGTGGGTATTTTGGCCGGTAAACTGGCAGGGTGGAGATATCCGTTCCTTGGGGAGGGACGCCCAGGTCGAATATCTCGGCGAGCTGGCAGATGCCTATGCGGGGAGCGTGCCAGCGGTCACACCGGGCCGGTTTGGCGACGAACTGCCGGCGCTTTTGAAGGAGGCGATCCAACAGGCAGAGGAAGGGCCCGACGGCTCTGCTCGCAGCGAACGGCTGCGGGCCTTGGGGAGAGCCTGGTCGGTGACCGGACTGGCTGAGCCAAAAGCAGTGACTGAGCCAGAAGCAGTGACTGAGCCAGAAGCAGTGACTGAGCCAGAAGCAGTGACTGAGCCAGAAGCAGTGACTGAGCCAGAAATGGCCACAGAGGTGTCTGATGGAGCTTCTGATGCTTCTTCAGGCGGGATACCGGCGTGGTTGCTGTTGTTGTTGGGGCTGCTGGCTGTAGGTGTCGGCGCCACTGTGCTCTGGCGAGTGTTCAAATTGCCCTCTGGTCCTGTGGTGGGCCCGTTGCTTCGTCCATCTGCCAGCCCGGTTTCTCTCTCCAGAGAGGAACCAGAGCTGTCGTGGCAGTCCAGTGCTGCCCAGGCGGCTGCCACCCGGGTCTCGCCGGTACGACCGCCAGTTACCGGTGAGGTGCTGCCTTTTGAACCTGAACAGCCAGCCGAAGTGGCTCGGCGACCGGTCCGGTCGCCGTTGGGGCCTTCTGTGGCGGTCGAACCGGCCCGAGCGGCCGCCCCTCTCTGGTCAGACGAGCCTGCATTTTCCAAGAATCCAGCGGCGGGGAGTCCAGGGCTGAAGTCTGCGGGGGGGGAGGGGCGCAGCAGCGCACCGGGTTGGCAGCCTGCTGGGAGATCGATTGACCAGTTCGACGCCGAATTTACCGCAGGAAGACAAGACTTTGACTGGACGCGCAACATTCCGGGCGAGCAGGAAGACGACTATCTCGGCGAGTATGGGATCGGCATCAGCGACCGTTATGGCTTCCGCAACAACGACCCCGACCAGGTTGTGGCCATCGAGATTTACATCTTCGACAAATCTGACGACAAAACGTTGTTCAACATCAGCCGTGTGCTGTTGAGCGAGTACGCGGACGAACATCTGCGCAAGCACTTCGAACGAGAGAAGGATCGTCTGGGCCCGGTGGTGGCGCAGCGCGGTCTGGCCCTGCAGCTAGAATCCCGCCAGTATATCCTGGACTGCACCATCACCGATGTGGTCTACACCGACAGCGGGGTTTTTCAGCGGCTGACTGTGCACATGGAACTCAAAAAGAAAAAATAGGGGTTGGCTGCCGGTCAGGCTTTTTCTTCCATTTCGTAGAGACGGCGGTGTTCCTGGATCGCATAGCGATCGGTCATCCCGGCCAGGTAGTCGCAGATGGCGCGCGGCAGTCCGACGGTGGGGGTCTGTGCCCGTTGTTGTGTCTCAGGAGGGAGCTGACGAGGCTCGCTGAGATAGGCCTCGTAGAGGTGGGTCAAGGTGCGGGCTGCCTTGACTGTCATGCGCATGACGCGATAATGGCGGTAGAAGTTTTGCAACAGAAACTGTTTCAGCGCCTGATTCTCCACAGCGACCTCTGCGCTGTAGCCAGCCAAGTTCACAGGGTGCTGCCGAAGGCTGGCGAGTGAGTGAATGTCTGCCTGTTCGAGCTGTTGGGCGGTCGTCTGCACCACATCGTTGACCTCGATCCCGACCAGCCGTCGGATGAAGCGGTAGCGCTGCAGGTCATCGCGCAGATCGACTGCACTGTCTTCCCCCAGTGAGGCCAGGGTACGTTGGGTGATCGCGAGTTTCTGGACCTGGGCTGGGGCCAGAATTCCGCTGCGCAGCCCATCGTCCAGGTCGCTGGTGTTGTAGGCGATTTCGTCGGCCAGATTGCTCAGCTGACATTCCAGGGTCCCGCGTTCTTCTGGGTGGTAGCTGCGGGCATCGACAAGGTCGTAGTCGGTGTCATGTTTGACGACCCCTTCGCGCACCTCATAGGTCAGATTGAGGCCTGGATGTTCCGGGTAGCGGTGTTCCAGCTCGGTCAAGATGCGGTAGGTTTGGCGTTGGTGGTCGAAGCCGCCATGCTGGTGCAGGAGGTGGTTGAGGGTCTCTTCGCCGGCATGGCCGAAGGGGGGGTGGCCAAGGTCGTGGGCCAGGCAAATGGCTTCGGTCAGATCTTCGTTGCAGCCCAGCGATCGAGCCAACGTGCGTCCGATCTGGGCGACCTCGATGCTGTGAGTGAGCCGGTTGCGGTAGTGATCGCCTTCGGAGTAGACAAAAACCTGGGTCTTGTACTCCAGGCGCCGAAAGGCGGTGGTGTGCACGATCCGGTCGCGGTCGCGCTGGTCGGCCAGCCGGGACGGGTGGGGGGGCTCGGGGTAGAGACGGCCACGGCTGGCGTGGCTGGGCATGGCATAGGGGGCCAGGATCTCGCGCGCTTCGAGCATCTGTGTGGTGTAGAGCATGGCAAATCCTTGTCCAGGGGAGGGGGAAAGAAGAACGGGTCTGTTCGACGTGGGCTCAGCCTGTTACATGAGCTGTTCTCCGCCGTCGACCACCAGCACTGAGCCGGTGGCAAATTCTGCTTCGATCAGGTAGCGCACGGCGTTTGTGGCATCGTCAGGAACTCCCCAGCGTTTCAACAGTGTTCGACTGGCCGTACGTTGTTCTTCTTCGGGCGAGCTGTGGTCTGGGGGGAGCACGGGCCCGGCTGCCAGCGCGTTGACGCGGATCGTCGGGGCCAGTTCCAGCGCCAGCTGGCGAGTCAGCGCCAGCATGGCGGCTTTGCCGACCGCATGGGCGGTATAGCGTGGCCAGGGTTGCCAGGCAGAGAGATCGAGGAGATTGACGATGACACCGCCGCCGCGAGCCTGCATCGAGGGGATCAGGGCGTTCGACACATAAAATGTCCCATCGATTGAGATGCGTGTAACCCGCTGCCACATCGTCAGGTCGGCGGTGGGAACGGCGATCTGGCCAAAATAGCTGGCATTGTTCACCACGATATCGACGCCGCCAAAGCGTTCTATGGCAGCGTCGGCCATGGCCTGGACTGCGGCGGGGTCGGAGACGTCGCACGGCCAGGCCATGGCTGCGACGCCGTATCTGGTGGCCTCTTGCACGGTCACGCTGGCGGAGGCTGCGGAAGCATGGTAGTTGACCACGACATTGGCACCGGCCTGGGCCAGCATCAGAGTGATGGCCTTGCCGATCCGGGTGGCCCCTCCGGTAATCAGTGCTGTTTTTCCGTTGATCTGCATCTATGTCATCTTTCTACAGGAGCAGCATCTGTCAGGCAGGGGGAGACAGGGTTCAATACGAAGAGGGTGACAGTGAGAGCTGTCACCCTGTTTTCACTGTCACTCTGTTTTCACTGTCACCCTTTTCGCACGGTGGTCTTTCCTCCAAGTTGGAACAGCACTCTCCTGGCGAAAGCGGGCTCCCCCTGCAAGACGCAACTATTTGCGGTTGGTCTGGCCGCCCAGTGTTCGTTCGATAATGTCGTCCTGTGCTGCGCGTTTGTGTGCAGCCTGGGTTCGTCTTTGGTTCTTGTTTTTGCCCATTGGAATGTTGACGCCGCTCCGTTCTTGAGCCTTTCGGAACGCCATTTGCATGGTTGTCAGGGCTTCGATCTCGTCGAAGCGGTCTTCGGCCGCCGTCTCTGGCTCGTGGACGTCGACAACTTCCTCGCGGACAACAGGTTCTGGCAGCTGTACTTCTGGTTCGGGGCGCAGCCCCTTCATGCTCAGATCGATCCGGTTGCGTCGGCGTGCGACTTCCAGGATGCGCACTTCGACGCTGTCGCCGATGTTGACCACATCTTCCGGTTTGGCGACGAAGCTGTTTGACATTTCACGGACATGCAGCAGGGCATCGCGGCCGACGCCGATGTCGATGAAGGCGCCGTAGGGCAAAAGGCGGGTCACAGTGCCCTGCACGATTTCGCCAACTTGCAGGTCTCGGATGGTGCGTTTGCCTGGCTCGATCATGGTCAGGCTGATGCGGTTGCGGTCGCGGTCGAGTTTTTTGATCCAAAGTGTGATGGGTTGTCCCTCTTGGAGCACATCGGTCACTTTGGCCACCCGGGTCGTCGAGAGTTCAGAAATGTGAATCAGCCCGTCACGCCCGACGCCGATATCGACAAAAGCGCCAAACTCAGTGATGCGTTTGACAGTTCCCTTCAGCTCTTGGCCCACACTCAACAGTTTGACGACGGGGCCCCCTTCGTCGGCGGCAGAGTGTGTTTGGGGGGATGCAGGCTGTTGTGCGATGGCGTTTTCTTCCGAAAGGACAGCCTGCTCGGCCATCGGTTGTCCTTCCAAAGGCGATGCATTCACCTCGTCGGCCGAAACCAGTTGTTGTTCACTCATCTCGATTTTCTCCCGAACACTACCGGCGCAACACGAGAGGCGCCTCGATTCCACATTTTTTTGGGTTGCTTGAATCAAATTGGTTTTGATTATGCTTTTCAGTATATCCAGGTTGTCAGGATTTGCCAAAGCAAGGGCCTTCAGATTGTGCATAACCGTCTGTCCTGAACCGGCGGAGTATTGTGACATTGGCTGCTGGAGAGCGTGGGGGATGCGTGTGGGTTGTGAGATGCTTGGGGCTCGACAGTCTTTCCGGCGCAGGGTGCGTT
>JAPLGY010000263.1 GCA_026389955.1 Caldilinea sp.
AACGGTGCCGGGAAGAGCACATTGATGAATGTGCTCGCTGGCTTGTACAAACCGAATTCTGGCACCCTCCGCGTCAATGGCAATGTTGTCAGTTTCAACTCTCCACGCGATGCGATCGCACAGGGGATCGGAATGGTCCACCAACACTTTATGCTGGTCCCCACCCAGACGGTGACCGAAAATATTTTGTTGGGTTTGCCGGAACCACGCTTTTTTCTCAATTTGCCACGATTTGAACGCAAGATTCAAGAACTGCAGAGCCAGTTTGGGTTGACAGTCGATCCCAAGGCCAAAATCTGGCAGATTTCGGTCGGTGAGCAGCAGCGTGTCGAGATCCTCAAAACCCTCTATCGGGGTGCCAATGTGCTGATTTTTGACGAGCCAACGGCCGTGCTGGCACCCCAGGAGATTCACGACCTGATCGGAACGATGCGCGCTCTGGTCGCCCAGGGGAAATCAATTGTTTTTATCAGCCACAAGTTGCACGAAGTAGAGGCCGTTGCCGACCGTATCACGGTGCTGCGCAAAGGACGGGTGACCGCCGGGGGCTTGCCAATGGCTGGGCGCACCCGGCGCGAACTGGCCCAGCTGATGGTCGGGCGAGATGTGGTTTTTGAAGTCGCCAAAGAAGCCACCCCGCCGGGCAAAGCTGTCCTGAAAATCCAACAGCTGAAAGCAACCAGCAACAAAGGAACCCCTGCACTGCGTGGGTTGTCGCTGGAGATTTGTGCCGGTGAGATCGTTGGGATTGCTGGAGTTGCAGGGAACGGCCAGAGCGAACTGGCAGAGTGTATTACAGGGCTGCGTCCCTGCGACAGCGGCCAGGTGACCGTCGCAGGGACGCAGCTCACCAATCAACCGCCGCTGACTGCCATCCTGGCCGGTGTCTCTCACATCCCCGAAGACCGAACCCGTGTGGGCTCTGCACCCAATCTGACGATCACCGACAACATCATCATGAAGTGCTATCGTCAGAAACCGATCGGCAACGGCATTACCATCGACGAACCCACCGCAACAAAGTTTGCCAATGAATTGAAAGAACGCTACGATATCCTTGCTCCAGGAGTACAGACGTTGGTGCGCAAGCTCTCAGGGGGCAATTTGCAAAAGGTGATTCTGGCCCGGGAAATTACGGCCAACCCCAGGGTGATCGTCGCCGTGCAGCCGACGCGAGGACTCGACGTCGGGGCTGTCGAAGCGATCCAACAGCATCTGCTGGAGCAGCGCAAGGCCGGCACAGCAATTTTGTTGATTTCTGAAGAGCTGGAAGAACTGATCGCACTGAGTGACCGCATCGCTGTGATCTTTGACGGCCAGGTGATGGGGGTCGTCGGCGCTCATGAGTTCAATCTCCACGAAATTGGGCTGATGATGACAGGTACACGGCTGGAAATACTGCGGTCGCCGCACAACAGAAAAGCGTAAACAAGCCCTCGGGTTGCTGGGGAGCTTGTCCCCGCCGCTACAGAATTGACCCGTTGGGGTGTCGAGACGTTGAGCGGAGTTACCGGCGCTTGGCGAGCGTCACTGCCCGCTGGGGTGAACCAGCCCAGAAAAATCGCAGACCACGCAGGAGAGCGGTGGTTGTCATGGCTCCTGGTATCGAGCAGGTGCGCGAAAAGTTTCAGTCATGCGAACAACTGTGCCACGAAGGGAGGAAAGTGGCTTCTGCCATCCGCCAGGGTGGTTTCCGCCGCCAAATCGATGATGAACCTACCTTTTACCCTGTTGGTTGAAAAGCGCACTGAAGAGGTGCCGCGCTGGCTGCCGGCAGCGACCTCGGTGGGGTCGGTTGTGTTGGCCTTTGTGGTCAGCGGTGTGGTTCTTGCAATCATCGGCGCCAATCCGCTGCAGGTCTATGGTTTTTTTGCACGTGCAACCTTTGGCAGCTGGGCAGCTTTTTCGGATACCCTGGTCAAGGCAACGCCGCTGATTTTGGTGGGCCTCGCCTGCAGCGTGGCCTTCAAAATGAAACTTTGGAACATCGGCGCTGAAGGACAGTTTTACATGGGGGCCTTTTTTGCCAGCCTGGTGGTGCTGGTGCCGCTGCTGCCGACCGACAGCTCTCCCTGGCTGATGATTCCGGCGATGATGGTGATGGGCATGCTGGGCGGCGCGCTGTGGGGATTCCTGCCGGGCCTGCTCAAGGCTCGCTTTCAGGTGAACGAAATTATCACGACGTTGATGCTCAACTACGTGGCTGTGCTGTGGAATAATTTTTGGATTTTTGATCGCTGGAGCGATGCCGGTTTCCAAATGACGCCGACCTTCGAGCGCAACAGCTGGCTGCCTCGCCTCTCTGACTACGCGCGCGAATACCCGGTCTTTTCTGGCCTTACCCTGCATCTGGGGGTCTTCTTCGGCCTGCTCGCTGCGGCGGCAGTCTGGTGGATTCTGCAGCGCAGCCGGTGGGGCTATGAAATCCGGATGATCGGCGACAATCCCCAGGCTGCGCGCTACGCCGGGATCAACATTGCCCGCAACGTCATCTGGGTGATGATGCTCTCTGG
The DNA here is from genome assembly GCA_026389955.1 of Caldilinea sp. The sequence continues at coordinate 2,514 of JAPLGY010000263.1, forward strand.
CGCGCTGGCAGGGCTGGCAGGGATGTCAGAGATCAGCGGTGTCGTGCACAGACTCCAGGAGAAAATTTCGCCCGGCTACGGATTTACGGGCATCATCGTCGCCTGGCTGGCCAAACTTCACCCGTTGGGGGTGATTTTGGTGTCGATTTTGTTTGGAGCCTTGATCGTCGCCAGCCGCGAGGTGCAGCCTTCGGGGATTGCCCAGATGATCCAAGGATTCGTGCTCTTTGCTGTCATCAGCAGCGATGTGCTCCTGCGCTACAAGATCCGCCTGGTGCGCGCCGCCCCACAGCCCGCTGGGTCCCCTGGAGAGTTCGCATGAACCTGGAAGTCATTCTGCATGCCGGGCTGGCGACCGGCACCATTCTGCTCTTTGCGTCGATCGGTGAGATCCTGGCAGAACGTTCGGGCGTCCTCAACCTGGGGGTCGAAGGGATGATGCTGTTGGGGGCGATGGCTGGCTTCAGTGTTTCGCTGGCAACCGGCAATCCATGGCTGGGAATCGCCGCAGCAATGCTGGCTGCGGGCCTGCTCAGCCTGGCCCATGCCGTGGTGACGGTCAGCTTCCAGGCTGACCAGGTTGTCAGCGGCCTCTCTTTGACCTTTTTGGGGACAGGGCTGGCGTTGGTGCTGGGCAATGGACTCACCGGGCAAAATGCTGCCCTGCTCCCCAATTTTGATCTGGCAGGGCTGGCTGCCCTGCCGCTGATCGGCCCTGTCTTTTTTATGAACCATAGCCCGATCGTCTATCTGGGCTATTTGTTTGCCCCGTTGGTCTGGTTCTACATCGAAAAGACCCGACCTGGAATGCATCTGCGCGCGGTCGGTGAAAAGCCTGTGGCCGCTGACACGATGGGGGTGAATGTCTACGCGCTGCGCTATGGGTATGTGTTTGTGGGCGGTTGTCTGGCCGGGCTGGCTGGCGCGACGATCAGCCTCTCAGTTTCGCCGGGCTGGTACAGTGCACAGACCACCTCCGGCCAGGGCTGGATCGCAATCGGGCTGGTGATCTTTGCCCAGTGGAACCCGCTGCGTGCCGCTCTGGGAGCCTTTTTGTTCGGAGCGCTGCGTCGAGCCCTGCTCGACCTGCAAGGCCCTCCAACGCTGCTGGGCTTCACCAATCCGCTCTTCATCAACTCCAACTTCGGATTTTTTCTCCAGATGGTCCCGTATCTGCTGACAATTCTGGCGCTCGTGATCGGCAGCAGAGCTGCGATGCGCAAACGGCTTGGCGCACCTGCTGCGTTGGGCGAGCCCTATATTCGCGGCGAACGGGGCCTGTAAGTGCTGCCCTGGACCCATGTTGCCTACACCTGGCTGGCGTTGGACCTGGCACAGGAACAGCTAGGTGCTGCACCCAAGGCCGACTACCGGCTGGTCGGTCTGGCTGCGACCGGGCCGGATCTGTTTGACAAGCCGTTGGCAGCCCTCTATTTCTATCGCCGTTACAAATCTGCCGTGCTTTTTGCCCATACGCTGCTGGTGAATCTTGGGGTCTTCTGGCTGGCTGCAAGCAGGTTCCGCCCGCTGGCTGTCTATGCCGCCGCGTTTTTGGGCCATGCCCTGCTCGACCGGCTCTGGCTTTTTCCAAATACCTTCTACTGGCCGCTGCGTGGCTGGCGCTTTCATGTGTGGGGCAAGCAGGGCTCCGAGCAGAGCAAGATCGGCAAAGCCTACTGGTATGCCTTCACACGTCGGCCCGAGCTGTGGGGGTGGGAACTGGGGGGAATTGTGGCCCTGCTTTGGTTTGTCTGGCGTCGCCGTCTCTATCATTGGCCCAACCTGCGCCAGTTTTTGCGCACAGGCCAGCCCCCCGTACGCTAAATTTGCAGACGCACAGCCTGCAAATTCTTGACTTGCCCTCCTGAATGCGACACGCACCGCATGACCTGGAACAAACCTTCCTTATCGGTTGAACCCTCTGAGAAGAGGCAGACGGGGCGCCGGGTCTTGTTCAATACAGTGGCCCTGGCCAGCGCCAGCCTGTGGCGAGTTGCCATCAGCTTTGTGCTGCAGGTGCTGATCGCCCGGCAGCTTGGGGTTGAAGGGCTAGGTCAGTATACGATTGCACTGGCGTACTTGAATGTCAGCCAGGTGGTCGTCGAGCTGGGACTGCCGACGCTGCTGGTGCGGGAGCTGGCCCAGCAGCCGACGCAGCGTCTCAGCTATTTCCGTTGGCTCCTGGCCATTCAGCTGCTGAACAGCCTGGTGGTCTGGGCTGTCTTGACCGGCGCAGGCACCTGGCTGTCTGTGGGGCCGGCTACGGCGACTTCTCTCTGGCTGGTGGGCGCCTCTCTCCCATTTTATGCGATCACCGCAGCGGCACAGACGCTGTTTCAGGCGAGTGAACGTATGGAGCTGGTGATGGGGGTGGAGATCGCGATCAATACGCTGATCCTGGCGGCCAGCATCGGAGTGTTGTGGGCAGGGGGCGACGAACTGGCGCTGATCGCCGTGATGATCGGCACACAGGGAGCTTCTGCGCTGGCATGCAGCTGGCTGTTGGTCCGCAGCCAGCTGTTGGCCGGCAGCCAGGAACCGGCCAGAACCAACCCCATCCTGCTGCTGCGCCAGACCCTCCCATTTCTCGGGCTGGCGCTGGCAGAGGTCTTGCTGCAAAGACTGGATATTTTGCTGCTGAGTGTGGTCGCCGGTCCGGCGGTGACAGGGCTCTACAGCGCAGCCTACAATGTCGTGCGCGTCGCCATGAAGCTGATCCAGAGTTTCTGGCGCGCACTCTATCCCACCCTGAGCCGCCTGCAGCATCGCTCGACAGAACAGTATGAACGGCTGCAGGCGCTGAGCCTGCGTTTTGGGCTGCTGGCCTTGCTGTTGGCCGCCGCAGTCGGCTTCGGCGCAGCGGCAGAGCTGCTGGGGTGGATGTTGGGTGACGAATATGCTGCCGCAGGTGGAACGCCAGCTGCGGGCAAGTTTGTGGATCAGCGTGCTCCACATCGGGGCCTTGCTGGGCCTGTTGCCCCCCCTGGCAGTGCTCGGGGGGGCTGTGGGTGCTGGGATCGCTGTATCCCTTGCAGGGGCAGCGGGCACCACGGCCGGATTGCTGCTCCTGCGCAGACCGGTCGCAGGGATTGGACAACCTGGGCTCTGGCTGGCTGCAGGCGTAGCAGGAACTTTGGCGGCTCTGGCACCGTTTGATTGGCGTCTGAACGCGCTGCTGGCAGTGTGCGCGTATGGCATCCTCTGTTGGGGAACTGGGGTGCTGACCCCGAACGATCTGCAGGCGTTGCGCAGATTGCTGAGCAACCGCGAGCATTAGATAATTTGTCGGGAATGGCCAGGCTGGGCTATAATTATATGTTGCCAACAGGCAGAAAACGGATGGATTGGTCGAGATTTGCAGGCAGATGATGGCGATCGACTCAGACGAAAATAGACGAGTGCTGCGAGTGTTGATGATCGCTCCGACCAGCTTTTTTGGCGACTACGGCTGCCATGTGCGGATTCTGGAGGAGGCACGTGCTCTTCAGCGGCTGGGCCACCGGGTTACGATCGTCACCTACCGCAACGGCCGCGATGTGCCAGGGTTGGACATCCGCCGCACATTGCCTATCCCATGGCGACAACAGTATGAAGTCGGGTCAAGTAGACATAAAATTGGATTTGATGCTTTGCTCGGCTTGAAAACAGTGCAGCTTTTGCTGCGCGAACGATTCGATGTGCTGCATGCCCACCTGCATGAAGGTGCATTGATTGCTCTGATG
>JAPLGY010000035.1 GCA_026389955.1 Caldilinea sp.
TGCTTCGGCCTGCGCCTGTGCGTCCTGCAGGACTGTTGCGACATCTTCGCCAGCCAGGACACGATCCTGGGCACGGGACCAGATATCAGAGAGTTCGAAGTAATTGGTGGAGCGGAACTCTGCCTTGCCGTAGGGGTAATCGGCGAAGAGGGTGCCCAACCGTTCGTCGGCCTGTGCGTAGTACTCAGGCAGTGACAGGCCATCGATCTCGGTTTGGCGGGCCTGGACGTAGCCGACCTGGTCCCACCATTCTTGCTGTTTGCTGGTGAGCAGATTGACAAATTCCCAGGCGGCTTTCTGCTTTTCGGGAGAAGATTTGGCGCTGACAAACCAGGCCCAGGCGTAGAGCGTCGTGACCCGTTCTTGGGCGTCGGCGAACTGCGGCAGCGGGGCAATATCCCAGTTGAGATCAGGGTTGATATCGTTGAGGGGTTTGGCTGCCCAGGGGCCTCCGAAGATCATTGTGCTGCGTCCGTTGGCAAAGTCCTGCAGCAGGTCGGTGTACGCTGCTGGGTCAACGGCGCCTGACTGGCGCAGCTGCTGGAGGTAGCTCATAACGGCGACCATCGGCTCCTGGGTAAAGTCAGGCATGCCTTCGGCGTTGATCAGCTCGCCGCCCTTCTGACGCAGCATCGGTTCCTGAATCAGCACGGTCCAGATTGGTACACCGAAGGGCCAGGCCAGGCCGACCCGGGTTGTGCTGTCCCCGTCTTTGACAGTCACGGCAGCGGCAATTTCAGCGAGCTCTTCCCAGGTGATCGGCTGATCTTTGGGAAGCGGGTCGAAGCCTGCCTCGGCCAGGGCGTCCACATTGTAGATCAGGCTGAAGGTGTTGTATTCCGAGACGCCGCCCGTGTAGATTTTTCCTTCCGACTTGAAGGCATCCAGCGCTCCGGCATCGAAGAGTGCTTCAAACTCTTCCTGCGAATTTACACCAAACGCAGTGGGATCGACCGGGGCGATGAGCCCGGCATCCAGGAACTGGGGAACCATCCAGTCGCCGGCCCAGAAGACATCCGGGCCAACTCCCCCGGCGAAGGCAGTCAGCACCTTCTGCTCGAAGTTATCGTGGGGAGCATTGTCGAAGGTGATGTTGACATTGGGGTTGGCAGCCTCGAACTCGGCGATGATTGCTTCGTTGACCGGGATCGACGGTGCATGGTTGTGGGTCATGTAGACCAGTTCGATCGGTTGGTCGCTGGCGGCGCTGTCGCCAGCCGGGGCCGCCACCGGCATTGTGCAGGCCGACAGCAGCATGGCGCTGAGCATCCACAATGTCAGAATCTTGTACAAACGTGTTTTCATCGGTCTTCTCCTGAACTCTTCTTCTGAATCTGCAAAAACAACTTGCACTGTGGGGGATCGAAACTACACTCCGAGCGAATCACGTCTTTTGTCCTGATCGTGCACCGTTCCTTTCGACCGTAACAACCCGGTCACAAACCTGGTGTGTGCGGGAGAGTGGGCCCTTCACGCACCCATCACTTGCCCAAATGCGTTCGAGGGCCATCGTCGCTGCCCTGGCAGTTCCACTCTGCCATCGGCCGCCAGCGTCAGTGGCTGTCCGGACAGCCGGAGGGAGCTGTGGGGCAGGGAGATGCAATTGTACCGGCTGCAGGGTGCCATGGTAGGACATGCAGCGCAAGGGAATCGCGTGACAAAAGTCAATTGTGCGGTCTGGCAACCTGGCTGCCTTGTTTTACAGATACGGCCTGGCATTTCAGATCGTCCTCTGCCAGCTCTTCAACATCTCCAAGGTCTCTTGCTTCACGTTCACGCCGTCCATTTGCAGGGCCAGCACACAGGCACCGAGGACCGGTGCCAGTTCTGGTTGTACGAGCACTGCGGCGGGCAGCTGTTCGGCCAGTGCCGCCTGAAACGGTGTCAGCACCGGTGGGCCTGCTCGCCAGAGTCCACCGGTCAGGGTCACCTCGCAGGACGAATTCCTCCAGCCCAAATGTCTGGCCACCGCCTCGACCATCTGGGCCAGATCTGCCATGCCCCGGCGCAGCACCTGCTGGGCCGGCAGGTCTCCAGCCTGGGCCGCCTCCACCACCAGCGGTGCAAACGCAGCCAGTTCGCTTTTGGTCAGCCCCTGGGTGTAAAGCCGGTAGTGGATATCGGTCATCTCTTTGAGCCCCAGGCGTTGTTGGACAGGTGCCAACAGAGAGCTTTGCCAGCGCCCGTCATAGGTACCGATCGCCAGCCGGATTGCGTTGCAGCCCAACCAGTAGCTGCTGCCCTCGTCGGCGATCAGATGTCCCCAGCCACCTGACTGCCAGCGTTCTCCCTGTGCATTGATCCCAAAACAGGAGGAGCCCGTGCCAGAGATCAGCGCTATACCAGGGCGACCGGCCAGCCCGCCGGCCAGGGCGATTCGAATGTCGTGGTCCACATTGACCCTGCCGTGCAGCCCGAGGTGGCCAGCGATCGAGTGGACGATGGCCCGGTCTTCTGAGGAGACCACCCCGGCCATGCCAAAGAATGCACTCGTCAGCGGCTGGTCGGCGGGCAGCCCGGCCTGCTGAAGCGCGGCAGACAAGGCTGCACGCAGGCTGATCGTGGCGGTTTCCGCGCCGACACTGTCGATCCCGGCGGCCCCCCCTTGTCCCCAGCCGGCGATATGGCCTTGTGCGTCGCAGATTGCGACCTGTGTTTTGGTGCCGCCACCATCCACGCCCAGATACCACGCCTTCATCTTCAGGCCACCACCCCTTCTACCCACAGCGAACGCGGTTTGATAAACGCCTTCACGACATGCAGTTCACTGCCCGCTTCGCTGACCAATCGGTAGGAGCCAGCGGCAGCAGGTACCACAAAGGTTTCAGCGTACTGGAACCGCTGGCGTATTCCGTCAGCACACTCCAGCAGCACCGTTTTGCCTTGGACCAGACTCAGGATATGGCACGACCCACAGGTCTGTACTTCGACTGCGGTCGTAAATCGGTAGCGGTGCACGTCATAAAAATGGTCTCGGTGGGTGGGCTGATGGATCAGCTCCCAGCCTGGGCCAGAGTCGATCGTGCGGGGCTGAGCGAGAAGCTCCGTCTGAACCATTGCCCCTTTGCGTTCAAAATAGAGATTTTCAAAGGCTCGATCGATGTTGAGTGGGCGGGGGCGGCCATCCAAGTCCAGGCGCATCCAATCGTACATCTTGAAGGTAAAAATATAGGGTGTGGCGCTGATCTCCAGCACAAGCGTTTCGGTGCCCGAACAATGGATGGTGCCGTTCGGGATCAAAATCAGGTCGTGCTTGCGTACCGGGTGAGACTGGACAAAACGTTCGATCTCGATGGGGGTGGCATTGTGGAAACTGTCGAGCAGTGCAGAGCGGAAGGCATCAGGGTCGATATCCTCCTGGAAGCCGAGGAAACAGCGCGCGTCAGGGCCACATTCCAGAATATAGTATGTTTCATCTTGTGTGTAGCATTCGCCAAAGTGACGGCGGACATAGTCGGGGCGCGGGTGGCATTGCACCGAAAGATTGCCGCCGGAAAAAGTATCCAAAAAATCAAAACGGATCGGGAATTCGTAGCCGAAAGCCACCGCACTTTCGCCGACAATCTCAAACGGATTGCGGTACATCAAAAAGTCAAAGGAAACCTCCAGCAGCCAGCCGTCGCTTTCAAAGACCAGCCCATTTTCTGGAACGATCAGCTCGAAAGACCAGGCGTAGTTGGGGACGTCCTGGGCCAACTGGGGCATGTGCCGGCGAATCCACTGTCCCCCCCAAGGCCCCGGCTCAAACCAGGGGCGCACGCGAAAACAGCTGGTGGCCAGCAAATCCAATCCGGCACGCAGTGCAGCGCCGCTGGCAAAGGTAATTTCTTCGGGGCGCTGTCCGTCGACCACCCAGTCCAGCGACGCATAAAGCTGTTGCTTGTGGCGGTTGGCCACCACCCAGTCTATAAAGTAGCTTCGTTTGTACGCGGGTTTGGGGTCGAGCGGCTGGGATGTACCCAGACAAGTCACGCTTCCGGCACGTTGGCGGAACTGAATTTCATTTTTAGGGACATCGACATAGACAAGGAGTGCCTGGGGCCAGTCGGCCAAAGCGGCGCCGCAGCCATACAAGACGGTCAGGTCGGCGTCGGGGTCTGCCTTTAGTGCTTGCAGAGCTGTCTCGTCAAAAAAGTCGGCCAAATTGCCGGAAAACCGCATCCCAAAGATCGGGTCATCGCCGCCAAGAGAAGAAGCGAGCAGTGCGTCGAGCGTTGTAGGAGACTTCCAGGCACCTGCCACATCCAGCCAGGCTGTCTGCACGCCCAGCGCGTCCAGCTCCTGTGCGAGCCGCTGGCGAAAATCTTCCCACAGCACCCCAGGATAGCCGTCCAGACGCACCTGGCCGGCGCCGGCCAGACGACGTGCCAGCGCAGCAAAGCCGAACTCGATCTGGCCAGCCCCCAGCTGGGTGGCAGGGTAGATCGAGTACTGGTCGGGCAGGGAGGCCTGGTTGGCCGTTTCCCTGCGCGCCGGCATGAGCAGCTGCGTTGTCTTGCGCCAAACCTTGGGGAGTGTCACGGAGTTTCTCCCTGTTCTGGGCGCTGGAAATCGTCGTCGAACCGTGTGATGTCGGCCTGCTGCCAGTTGCCGAAGGCGACTTCCAGCACACGCACCGGGGCACCCAGGCTGGCCAGGCGATGGCGGGTATTGGCCGGGATCCAGATTTCTTCTCCGGGTTGGGGATAAAAAATATCGTCTCCAACCTGGACGACTCCGCCGGGGTCGAGCACGATCCAGAGCTCGGCACGGGCTGTGTGGGACTGCAAGCTGAGACGCATGCCAGGTTCAACCGTCATCAGGCTGACCGTCGTCTCCTGGTTGAACGCATACTGCTTGAAAGAGCCCCAAGGGCGCTGTACGAAACTGGCCGCCGGTTTTTCGTCTGGAATCAGTTTTGTGAGATAGTGGCTCATTGGGCATTGGCCTGCAGTTTTGTTAAAAAGGCAGCACGATCGAGCAGGGTCGGCGTCCCCTCGACGTCGACCAGGACCTTGCTGAAATTGCGGGCACCCACGGTTCCATAGTCATGGCCCGCTTCACTGGAGAGGATCCCCCAGTACACGAGGGGTTCATGGCCCACGTTGACCGTGCGGTGGGCAGTATGGCCCGGCACATAGACGACGCTGTTGGCTTCCAACGGTACAGCGTCGCAGTGTCCGGTTTGTTCGTCTTCAAGCAGCATCATGCCGCGCCCGCGCAGTCCGACATAGACTTCTGCAGCCGGCCGCCATGCATGCAGATGACCTTTGGTCATAAAATATTCGTCTCCCACTTTTCCCGGCATCAGGATTCCGATCCCGTAGTGCAGTTGACCTGGACCGTTCTGCTCCTCAACCTGGGTGACCTGGTACAGCAGTGGGTTTTGTTCGAGCAGGCGAGCATAGGCAGCCTGGTCGGCGAAACTGCCCGGCAGATCGCTCAGATAACGGCTGGTCTGGTCACGACCGTCGATCGAGCCCTGCTCGGGGTCAAAAAAGAGAACATGGCCGAGAGAAAGTTGGCCGGAAGCACGGCTGAAATTGGATGCCATGTCAGAAACCTCTGTCCATCTTGGATTGTTTTTCGGTCAATCAACTGTACAAAAAGATAGTAACAAACACAACAGCCGGTGTCAAATAAAACTCTGTATAGCAAAAAATAACAAAATATAACTAGAGATAGGGCAGATACGCGGTGAAGAGCCGATCCTTGCCCCGATGTTTCGGAATCAGTTGCGTCAAAACATCACGGAACTGCCGAGCACATGTTATCTTGTGATATACTTTTCAAGAATCAGAGGTTTTATCCCTGACATTGGCGAGAGCAGAAGGGCGCGAAAGAGATTGGGCCATGCAAAAATTACCGACTGAACTGCGCAGGGAGCGGATTGCTGCTTTTGTGGAAGAGCAGGACAGCACGACTGCGTTGGAGCTAGGCGATCGTTTTGGGGTTTCGCTGATGACGGTGTGGCGCGACCTGTCGGTGTTGGCGGAGAAGGGGCTTGTACGGCGTGTGCGGGGGGGGGCGGCTCGGGTCGAACAGCACGCGGAGTTGGAGCCGCTCTATGACAGCAAACGGATCGTCAATCTGACCGTCAAGGAGCGAATTGCACGCTATGCGGTGGAGCATTTTGTGCAGAGTGGGGACATTCTCTTCATGGAAGCGGGCACGACAGTGGCTGCCATGGCCAAGTATCTGATCGCCTATCAGGAGCTGACGGTGATAGGCAACGGGCTTGGGACCATGAACGAACTGGCCAGGCTGGCTGGTGCAGTCAACGTATATTGTTGTGGGGGGCTGCTGCGTCCTGTTGCGTTCACGTTTGTGGGGCCACAAGCAGAAGAATACTTTCGCAGCATCAATGCGTCGATCTGTTTTTTAAGCGCCACTGGCCTGACCTTGCACGAAGGAATCACCGATGTCAACCTATTGGAGATTCAGGTGAAACGAGCGATGGCGTCCAGCTCGGACCGGGTTATTTTTTTGCTTGACAGCAGCAAGTGGGGGGTGCGCTCGTTGGCGCGCGTTGTGCCGCTGGTCGACGTGGACGTTTTGATCACAGACACGGCGGCGCCGGCGTCGCTGGTAGAGTCCTTGCGGGCGATGGGTGTTGAAGTGCATCAGGCGTAGGCGCGTGTAGGTTTATCCGGCCAGGGCGAGAGCTTTGTCCAGGGCTGGGGGCAGGAGGGGAGGCAGGGGTTCTGTGCTGCTTGGCCAGTCGAACTCCCAGGCGAAATCGCTTTGGTGCCAGGCGGATTCGGCTGGGGTATGGCTGGTTTTGGGGCGGATGCAGGGTTGGGTCTTTTTTTTGAGGATGTTCATAGGTTAATTAAATGGCCCTTTTATTGATCAACTTCAGGGAGCGGCACAATTTGCGCATAGTCAAGCGATTGGAAAGACCCCCGCACAGCCACTCCCAGCAAATTCCCCCACACTTTACATCGCGCACCCGCTCCGCTGCTGGATCCATCTCAGTCCAAATTCGGACCCGGATGGTCCGCTCTGACCGATGATTCGTCTCAGAAAAGGATCTCTCCCTTCCCACGTACTTTGTTCTCCCTGTCAAATTTTAATTCAAATTTTATGTCAATCTTGTTCGTTTTTCTCTAAAAAAACCGTTTTTTCTCCTCTTGACTTTCACGAAAATAGGTGTTTGACTGGGATCAACAAGTTTTTGCTTGCAATCTGTTCTGCCCAGGAGGACCTGTGGACACTGTAGATTCTCTGCCCGCACCCAGCATCTTCGCTCCCCTGCCCTGCTTCGATGCAAATTTGCTTGCTGGACAGCTTGCGCCCTCCAGCATTGCCATGTACCAACGCGACTTTGCCGCCTACGTCGCTTTTGCTGGCAGCCTCCCTGCTCTGACCGACGCTGCAACCCTGGCCCGTTGGCGTACCTACCTGGCACAAGAGACCTTGCTGAGCCCCAATACCATCAACCGCATGCTCAGCGCAGTCAAGCGGTTGATCCAGGAAGCCGCTGTGCAGGGGTTTGTCGAGCCACATATCGCAGCCGAATTCGGGCAAGTTGTCGGCGTCAAGGCGGCAGCCCTCAAAAATCGTATCAAAACACATGCTCGGGTCAGAATTGAACCTACTGCTATGCGAAAAGTTTGCGATTCCCCCGAGCCTGAAAGGTTGATCGGATTGCGCGACACAGCGTTGTTGGCGACCCTGGCCAGCAGCGGCCTGCGCGTGAGCGAAGTCGCCACCTTACAAAACCAGCAGATTCGCGCCAAGGGGAATGGGTTCGTGGTGCTGGTACGCGGCAAAAATGATGTCGAATATCGAGAAGCTCCCCTCAGCCGAGAGGCCCACATCCACCTGCAGCGCTGGCTTGCTGAACGACCGCTGCAGAGTGATTACCTGTTTACCGCCTTCGATGGCCGCGGAGAACGGGCAACAACACGCCCCCTGTCTGTCGTTGCGATCTGGCGAATTGTGCGCAAATATGCCAGCACAGCCGGGCTGACAGACGTCAAACCACATGACTTTCGACGTTTTGTCGGAACCCAACTGGCACGCAGCAATCTGCGAATGGCCCAGAAAGCACTCGGACACAAACGTATCGAAACCACTGCGCGTCACTACATTCTGGACGAGTTGGAAGCAGGGATCACCGACACTTTGTACTGACCTTTTGTGGCGGAACGTATGGTAAACGGCGAATCTGTCGTGTATAATAGTCCGCATGGATTACCTCCCAGCTAGTTTGGACAATACCAACGTGTTGAATGGGCCGGGCGGCACAGAAACAAGGCCAGCAACGCCCGCCCTGGCTGTGTTGTCTGCCAAACTGAAGCCGCCGACGTTGCTTCCTGGCTGGATCGACCGCCGTGCGTTGTTGGACCGGCTGGCGGTCGGATGCGTGTGCCGCTTGACCCTCATCACGGCGCCAGCCGGGTATGGCAAAAGCACGTTGGCCGCCCAGTTCGTATGGAGGCAACAGCTGCCAGGTGCGTTTCAGGTCGTCTGGTTGACGCTGGATGCGGAAGACGACGACCCTGCGCAGTTTCTGACATGCCTTACGGCTGCGTTGACTCCCTTGATGCCAGCCTTGGCAGCGCTGATTGCCTCTTCCATCAATCAAAATCGCCTGCAGGCTGCGCTCCAATCTTTGCTGTTTGGAATGGAGCAGTGGGCGTTGCCCTTGCTGGTGGTCTTGGATGACCTTCATCATATCCGGAGTCCGGCTGTCCAGCAGCTGGTTGCAGCCGCCATCGAACGCAGCCCGGCAACGTGTCGCTGGATGGTGCTGACGCGCCATGTACCGCCGGCCAGGTTGATCGGCAAACTGCGCGTGCAGGGAGAGCTGCTGGAGGTGAACACTGATGAACTTCGGCTTTCGTCTGCTGAGATTGAAGCGTTGGCGGCGCGCTTCAAAGAAATCCAGCTGGACGCTGACTCTATCAACCTGCTGGAACAGCGCACGCAAGGTTGGATTGCTGGTGTGCATCTGGCATTGCTCTCCCTGGATCGCACGAAAGGCAGCTCGGTGCGCGCCAGACAAGATCTGCGCAGCCATCTGCTGGGGAGCAGCCCTCTGTTGGCCGAGTATCTGACAGCCGAGGTGTTGACCCTTCTGCCCGATGCGCTCTGTCTTTTTTTGCTTCAATGCTCGATCCTGGATCGTTTGCACTGGGACCTTTGCAATGCCATCACGGCGCAGGATGCCAGCGCAGCCTTGCTCGAACAGGCAAGGGTAGAGCAACTGTTTGTGCGCGTGCTGGATGCAGGGGGCGAGTGGTACGAACTTCATCAGTTGTTTCGCGATCTGCTGCGGCGTCAGTTGCAGCTGCGGTGCACGCCAGCACAGATTCAAGAACTTCACCGAAGGGCTGCCGACTGGTTTCTGGCGCGCGACGAGATTGCACAAGCGCTCCATTATTTGATTGTGGGTGGCATCCCAGAATTGGCTGTTGCGTTGTTGGCCAACCATGCACGTCCAGCGCTGCTATCCAATCGACAGGCTGAGTTGCGCCACTGGTTCAATCTGCTTCCAAACAGAATACTGGATGCTCACCCACAGCTGCTGTTGGATCGTGCCTGGCTGGGGGTGATGTCTGCTGCAGACGAGTTTGGTGCTGCGCTGGAAGCTGCCGAGGCAGCTTTGGCGAAATTTTCTGGCCCACAGCCAACGGTGTGGAAGGATGAACTGGCGGTTCTGCGGCTCTGGCGCCGCATGCTCAGCGACGATCAGCGTGGGATCTATCCGGACGCACTGCAAACTGTCGCGCGTCTGGCGCCGGAGAGCGTGCTGGCGCGCGGCTGGTGTTGGATGGCCGCAGTGCTTGCGCGCAGCACCCATCCTGCTGGCGCGCCGATTGCCGAGCATGCTGCCGCCGCAGCAGCAGCGTTTGCGGCCGCAGGCCATGAGATTGGAACATTGGTTGTCATCGGCTGGCAAGCGGAATACTACGCCATGTTCGGCGATGCGCAGGCTGCGCTGGCAATCTGTGAACAGGCGCACCAGATCGTCGGCGCTCAGCAATATCCAGCGTTTGAAGAGCGAGAATTTTTCGATTTCCTGGCGGGCGAAGTGCACTATTGGTCCGATCATCCCGAGGCAGCGGCCGTCTGCTTTCAGCGCTCCCTCGTCGATGCTCACATGTGCGGCGATGCGCTGCGGATCCTGCGGGCGAGCGTCTGTCTGCAGCTGTGTGAGATGGCGTCAGGCAAACCAGTCACCGTGACGGATATGCAGCGCGAGGAGGAGACAGCGATCTGGAGACGCCATGCGCAGGCCTATGCGATCGGCCTCAAGAGTCGGATAGCATTCTGGCAGATCTATCGCTGGATACGTCTTGGGCGTCCGCTGGAGGGCTGGGATGTGTACCAGAAGATGGGTGTAACGCTCTCGACCCTGCCGCCTGACGCGCCCGAGGCGCTCTGGATGATGGCCCTGCTGGCGCATGTGGCATCGGGGCGCGAACTGGCAGGGCTGACAGTCCATCTGGAACGGCAGCTCGTCCAAAGTGAGCGAAGTCATCGACGCATCGCTGCCATTCAAATCCGACTCATCTGGGCGCAGCAGCAGCAGCAGCTTGGGCACTACAGCCGGGCCCGCACACTTCTGCGTCAGGCGCTTCATGATATCGAACGAACAGGATATGTGCGTCTGCTGCTCGATTGTCCAGATCTCTTGCCTGCGGTGCGCACCATCGACACGCAATATGCGAGCATCCTGGTTGCGCGTATGGTGGCGTCTGAACAACCCTCACTGTCCTCGGCCGACTTGACTGCGCAGGAGTTTGCCATCCTGGTGCAGTTGGCGAAAGGCACCCGCATTGCCGAAATTGCCGACATCCTCGTGATTGCGCCAGGCACCGTCAAATGGCACCTGACTAATCTGTACGCCAAACTTGGCGTCAAGAATCAGCGAGAAGCGGTTGCCTTGGCGCTGCGCAACGGGCTGCTTGCAGGCCATTAACTTAAAAATAGCCGTTGCCAACGTTGATTGTCCGGTGATCAGAGATTGCATCGGTTCGATGTTGACCTGATAACCAATGGGATGATCCGCGCATCACATACTATCTGGCCTAGGATGGCCTGGAAGAACGCCTGTCGATCCATGCCAAGACGAGCACAGCCAGCAAACTAACCAACACGGTCAGTGCAATCGATTCAACAGGAAGTGCGGCACCGGTCGACGGCAGCGAACTCGGCTGTGTCGTCGGCTTTGACATGGCCTGTGCACTGTCAGACACTGCCACTGAACCTTCCAGCCCTACAGCCAACACTTCTGCCGGAACTGGTTCCAAACGCAGGATGACATCTCCTGCAACATCCAGGCTCTCTACCTGAAACGTATAGATTCCACGATTCACTAGCTCAACTGGCAGTTCCCAGTTACCCTGCGGATCTACTGTGATCGTACCAACCGGCGCACCATCAATCCAAATTTGTACTGTGCGACCAGGTGTGCCACTCCCCGCCAAGATGTTTAACCCGCTCCCCAATTCTGGCGGCAACAAAAAAACGAGGGGTATCGGCGTGTGGGTAGCCGTCGGGGACGGCGTGTGGGTGGCCGTCGGGGACGGTACATTGACCTGGACGGCTGGTGCTGTCGCCCGTACAACACCGTTCAAAGTGATATTCTCGACCTTCAGATCGTAGATAGCACCACCTGGCAGATCCATCGTCATCTGCCAGCGACCGGCTGCATCTACAATTGTAGCGGAGAGCAACTCGCCGTTGGACATCACGCGCAAGATATCCCCTGGAAATCCACTCCCGGCAATGACTGTCCTGCCACGCACTGGGTCAAATTCAACTCGATCCAGTTCAGGCGGGACTGGCGTCGAGGTTGGCGTCGAGGTTGCAACAACGATTTCGCCTGTTGCACCAGATTCACTGCTATCCGTCAGCACCATGCTCTCACGGACAGCGGCAGGTGGTTCCAGAGAAGGTGTCTGGAGAGCAATTGACGCACCTGCGACATTGAGCAAAATAGGATCCGCGGAGGCAACCAGTTCACCTGTCGGATCGATCAGTTCCAGAGTCAGCGCCACTTCACCCGGCTGTGTGATTTCTATCACAGTCGACCACTGCCCTTGCGTATCGATTGGAGTCGAAGCCAACAGGTTACTATTTGCATCGCGTACACGCAAAGAATAGCCTTGCTCTCCCTGGCCACGGAGTTCTATCTCGCCAGCAACGACTGTCGTACCGGCAACTGGGGAAATCAACACAGGATCGGCTTTGGGGGCCTCTGCTGTAAATGGAGGCACCAATGTAGCATCGGGTGTCGGATCAACCGCTCCAGGATCTGACTGAAAGGATCGAACCGCCACAAAAAGAATGGCCCCGACCGCTGCGAGCAACAAAATCGCGTACTTACTTTTGTCGAGCTTCCGAAGCACCTGTAGAAAGCGTAGGTTGGCCATTGGTGTTGTACCGTTCCTTGGGGAAGACACATAGATAAAACACGCTGCACGCAGCAATTTATTTTTTACCACAAACCAATATTTTTGTACATGTCTGATTTTTACAGCACAGGGTAGGCGACAAGGGCAGCAAGGCGTGCTCCAGCGATCTGGCAGGATGCCTAATTGTCAATTGGGCTGTAGGCGGGCATAATATGGGTATGTCAGAATGGATGCCTTTTTTTGAGTTTGCGATCACGCTTGCTACTGAATGTGGCGGGCATGCAATTTCTCAGTTTCGTCAACATCCTGCCTGGCACAAGGACGATGGCTCGCTCGTGACAGCGACCGATCTGGCAATCGACCATCTGATTGTACAGAGGCTGGCCGACCATGTTCCTGCCCATCGTGTCCTCAGCGAAGAGCAAGTGACGTCCTATGATGCGAAGAGCGATTTCACCTGGGTTGTCGACCCAATTGATGGCACCACCAACTTTGCACGCGGGTTGCCGATCTGGGGGATCAGCATTGCGCTTCTGTATCAAGGGCGTCCGGTTGTCGGTGTTGTCCATTTCCCGTTGCTTGAAGAGACCTTTTCGGCGTTGGCTGGCGGCGGTGCTCAACGCAACAAGACGTCGATTCACACAGGCTGCGACACATCCATCGGTCATGAGCAGCTGATGATGAAGTGTACGCGCACCGACAAGCTTCTGCAGATACGGACCCGGCTGAAAAGCCGAATTTGCGGCAGCGCTGCCTACCATCTCTGTAAAGTTGCCGACGGGACAGCGATGATGGCAGTAGAGGCGACCCCCAAAATTTGGGATCTGGCCGCTGCCTGGTTGGTTGTGGTCGAAGCAGGGGGGATATTGGAGAGCTGGCAACAGCAGCCCATTTTCCCACTGGCTGCTGTCAACGGTGAGTATGTCTCCAGGCCGATGCCAGTCTTTGCTGCCGCCAATCAGTCGATCTTGCATGAATTCGTTGCAGGGCTCTCTTTTTCCAATCCGCAGTAAACATGTCTACAAACACACTCATCTATCGAACATTTGAGGGGAGAGAGGACTCTGCGATTGGTTTTGTCGATGCATCCGGACAAATCTACCGTCTGCGTTGGGGGGAGGGTGTCCTTGTCGGTCGTGTCAGCGTGGACGGCCATGTCTTCTGCAAGACGGTGTTTGATGAACGTGAGCTGGGTACTTTCACTGTCGACGGCCGAGTGCGCAGCCATGGCCTGTTCGAAGGTGGTGAGCTTGGCTGGGTCGACCCCGACGGTGTTGTCAATCGGGGTGGGCTGATCCTGGGCGAAGAGGAGGTTGGCCGGGTAGAAGGCCCTGCTGCTGCGGCGGCGGCCGCAGCCCTTTTGTTGTTCTTTTTGCCCGAAGAAGCTGAATTCGTCCGACGAACCCGCTGAACCATGCCGTCACGCCACTTCTTTTTTACACAAACTGCCCGTCTGCGCTTTTTTTGCCGCAGCACAGGCAAAGACGATGGAATTCCGCTGCTGGTGTTGCACGGCAGTTATGGCACAAGCCGTTGGTGGATCCCCTTTTTTGAGTCTCTGCCGGATTCGATTTATGCGATCGCCCCTGATCTGCGTGGATGTGGTCAGAGCGAAAAACCAGCAGATGGCTATGCGATCGAGGAACTCACGGCTGATCTGGCTGCTCTGGTCGCCGCTTGGCGCTGGGATGAATTTCATCTGATGGCGCATTCCAGCAGCGGTGCTGTTGCTGTCGAGTACGTGCTGCAAAACCCACATAGGGTTGCGACGCTGACTTTGGTCGACACGGTGCCGGTCGAGGGCGTGTTCACGCCGCTGGAAGGCTATCGGGTGCTCGAGCAGATGCGTGAGGATCGCTTGTTGCGCCGCAACGCATTGCGTCTGTTGATGCCAACCGTGCCCGTCGACGACATCTCGACAGCCCATTTTTTCGAGACGTTGGTCGAGGATGCAGGCCAGATGGCACCTGCTGCCTTTACTGAAATTGCCCGCAGTCTGTCTCAATGGAACCGTTTCGCCGAGGCCCAGCGAATCACCTTGCCTACCTTATTGGTCTGGGGAGAACTGGACACGATTGTCGACCGCAACGCCACGACCCGGACATTGATTTCGATACCAGGTGCCAGCAATCTGGAAATTCTGCAGGGTGTCGGCCACAGCCCAATGATAGAGGCTCCGTCTTTGCTGGTTTCGCGTTGGCTCGATTTTATCCTGGCGGACCACATCCTCGGGCATTCTGTACACAGCACTGCTGGTCAGGAGCAAAAAAATGGCTGAATTGGCTGGCTCGATCATCGTAGTCACCGGCGGCACACAAGGGTTGGGCGAAGAGATCGCACGCAACGCTGCCCAACAAGGGGCAGCAGGCCTTGTGCTTTGCGGACGCAATCGCCCCAATGGCGATCGGGTTGCTGCCGAACTGAGTGCAAACGGCTGTCCTACACATTTTGTAGCGGCTGATCTTGCCTTGCTCGATGACTGCCTTTCTGTCATTCAAACTGCCGACCAACAGTTTGGACGGATCGATGGTCTGGTCAACTGCGCCGCTTCTACCGAACGGGGGTCGGTCTACGACACAACCATCGAACTGTGGGAGCGGATCATGGCGATCAACCTGAGGGCTCCCTTTTTTCTGATGCAGGAAACCGCCAGAATCATGCGCCGAGAAGGCCGTGGCGGCAGCATCGTCAACATCGGCAGCATCAACGGTCGCGGCGGCCAGACCAATCTCACAGTGTATAGCACCTCCAAAGGCGGGTTGGCGGTCCTCACCAAAAATGCGGCGGCGGCACTGGGCGCAGAACGCATTCGCGTCAACTGCATCAACGTCGGTTGGATGGCCACCCCCAACGAAGATGCGGTTCAACGCAGTGAAGGTCGCCCTGCCAACTGGCTTGAACTGGCAGACGCCCAAGCTCCCTTTGGACGCATTTTGCGCCCTACTGATGTGTCCAGCCTGGTCGTATGGCTGCTTTCTGAAAAAGGTGCCCTGATGAGTGGCGCAGAGATCGACTTCGACCACCAAAAAATTATCGGTACCTATCGCTGAACTGCCTACAGACAGAGGGACGGCGTTCCGCACACGCCGTCCCTCTGTATCCCCCTCCAACTCAGCCAGCTGAAGCTCTGCTGTTCCAATGGTCCGGAACTTTGACTTGTCTAAAAGCCGTTCCGTTCGTTTTCCTTTGCCTTGTTTCCTCGTCGTTCGGGTATCCCAGTTGGCTGAATTGGAGGCGCAGCGCTGGCTGTGGAGCCGGAACCACAGCCAGCAAACTGCCCATCGAAGGAGTCTATCTAATCAACCCGTACCGTCACGGTATGATTAGCTGCTGCCCAACATAGATTTTGTTGGGATTTCTGAGACCGTTGGCCGCCATCATCTGGTCAAAGGTCACCCCATACCAGACGGCCAACTCGCTCAACGTCTCTCCGGGCTGCACAATGTGCGTCTCCGAGGGGTACGCCCCAATCGGGCTTGCTGAATGCCCACCCTTGCACCCCGGCAAAACCAGCTGTTGTCCGACCAGGATAAGATCCTGGTTCCAGATGCCATTTGCAGCAGAGAGCGCATACAAACTCACACCATGGCGATAGGCAATCTTGGCCAAGATTTCTCCCGGTTGCACAGTATGGGTACATCCCGATCCTGTCCCCACTGGCCACCACGACTCCTCTCCACACGCACCGCTGCATTCGTGCACGATCGGTTTCACCACAGGCGGGTGATCCTCTCCACACGCACCGCTGCATTCGTGCACGATCGGTTTCACCACAGGCGGATGTGGAGCCGGACATCCTTGCACAGGGCATTCTGGGACCACTGGACCTCCATGCCCGCCACAGGCAACCACCGCTACGTTGTCAATGTTCAGGTCCATCTCCACATAGGGGATGCCCCATTTCTTCCATCCACGCAGGAAAAGTGTTATCTCAGGCGACTGTGCGACAAACCTCATCGTATAGTTCACCGCAGCCCCTGGATCTGTACGCACTTCGACTGGCCCCAGATTCAGCTCTGTCCAGTTGTTGACCGCCTGCCACTCCCCACTGTAGCCAGGCAGATATCCCCACTGCACCGCAAATCGATAGGGATCTTTTTCATCGCCTTCTCCGCGCAGCAGCCCACTTACCCTGAATTCGTAGGTCACACCAGGATGCAGCCCGGCAAGATACTGGTAGATCCCTGCATAGCGATCGTTGTCTGCAGGAAGCCCATGGTTCGTGTTGATCTCGATCAACTGGCTGTGACGCCCTTCCGCAAGGGCACGTGGCCACTGATCGTCATAAAATCCATAAGCAGCACCGCCCCCATTCGTAAAAAAGCCCCAGTTGTTGCCGACACTTCCGACTGCAGCCGGGCTGAATCCCTGCTCAAATCCTCCGTTGTAGACCAGGTTTGGCCCGACACAGGCACCTGCCGAGTCTGGCCACATAGGATACTGGAATGCAGGGACGCTGTAGCTGGCAGCCGATTGTGCACGCGCAGGGGTCGGCATCCAGAACGCTGCTGCGATGGCCAGCAGCGCAATCCACGCTGCATCCGACGCACGACATCGCCTGCTGCCCCACAAAATCTGCCAGCGGTTCCACCGCTGAAAGCAACAGTCAGTCTGCATACTTCTTCTGACATACGCCTGTACATGGTACCCCATACATTGTTCTCCTCATTCGATGGTCTCTTTCTGCTGCTGGTTGACGGTATCGGTGAAGTGCAGTCAGAATTCCGGCATTCCTGACATTCAGGATAGCACTGCATTTCAACTTGCACAAGAGTATTTTTTTTCAAAAAAGATTTCTAAATTTTGGCTATCCGAAGCGACCTTGCGATCTCCAGCCAAGAAATCTTCGATATACGAAATCAAAGATCGTCCAGAGGAGCTCTTTCCCGTCAACTGCCAATAAAGAGGGGACATCCCTTGCCCGATCGACCGAAGTCACAGTAAAATATAAAGGCGTATATGCAAAGCATCTACACCAAAAATGTTGTATGCTTGGTTTCTGAGCAAGGCTGTCGACCGTTGTCTGAATAAAAATTGCCGAACGAAGCAGCGATCCATCTGTCGGCTTGCAACCGATTCATTTTTTCGCAACAGCAAGGATTGATCAGGATATGCCGTCCCTGCCACCGCCCATCGTCGCCTTCGATCTGGAAGGCGTGTTTTTGCCTGAAATTTGGATCGCTTTCGCCGAACAGAGTGCGCTGCCCGCTTTACGACGCACCACGCGCGATGAACCGGACTACAACAAGCTGATGCAGGAACGCATAGAGATTCTCCGACAAAACAACCTGACCCTGCACGACATTCAGCAGGTGATCGACAAGATGGAGCCGCTTCCTGGTGCCGTTGATTTTCTGAGCTGGATACGCCGCTCTGTTCAGCTGGTGATCCTCACCGACAGCTTTTATGAGTTTGTGCAGCCGTTTTTGCCCAAACTTAGCTGGCCAACGGTTTTTGCCCATACGCTCGACGTAGATATCCGGGGAATGGTGGCGGGATACCGGTTGCGTGTGCCAAACGGCAAACAGGTAGCAGTCGAAGGGTTCAAAAAACTCGGGTTCCGTACCGCAGCTGTCGGAGACTCTTACAACGATACCGCTATGCTGGCTGCAGCCGAACAAGGCATTTTTTTTCGCCCACCCGACAAAGTCATTCTGGATTTCCCCCAATTTCCAGTCACCCGCACCTACGACGAACTGCGCATCCAGATCGAGCAGTTTTTGTGCGAAGGAAGGCATGGATGACGGACAAACGAGCGACCCCGCCTGTCCTGTCCTCACGCCGCAGCGAAGCAATCTGGGCGAATGTTGTCAGCCCGGCTGGCTATGTGCTGGCAGTCTCGTACCCGGTCCTGGCCCTCTCCACGGGTGCCCGCGCCATCTACCAACTCTTCTTCCGTTCTGAGATCAGCCATTCCCTGCCAGTCTATCTCAGCGCCTGCGCTGCCTGCTGCTATTTGATAGCCACCCTTGGTTTTGTATATCGCCGTCGTTGGACCTGGTGGCTCTCCGTCGCCGTACTGGGGATCGAAACCGTCATGACCGTGATTGTCGGATTCTGGAGTTTTCTCGACCCAGATTTTATCGGACGTACGGTCTGGAGACATTTTGGCGAAGATTACGGCTATTTCCCACTCTTTCAACCTCTGCTGGGCCTTGTCTGGCTTTTTTGGCCGTTGACGGTTGCAGCGTATGGAATTCGTCGAAAGGTTGCTTCGTGATCAGACGAACGGCTCCTCCCAATCTGATGGTTGCTTTTGGTGCTTCGGGCGATCTGGTCAGACGCAAGCTGCTTCCTGCTCTGTTTCATCTGTACCGACAAAAATTGTTGCACAAAGGGTTTGTAATTTTGGGCTATGCCCGCACACCGATGTCTGACATCGAGTTCCGCAACCAGGCACGTGAAGCGGTCCGCACACACCTGAACGAGGAGTATGAGACAGAATTTGACGCCCACGCCTGGGATGGTTTTGCCAGCAGGCTTTTTTATCAGACTGGAAGCTACGACGAACGCGCAAGTTTTGATGCCCTGGCCCTGCGCATTGCCGAGCTAGACGCTGCACTGCCGACCCAGTTCAACCATCTTTTCTACCTGGCAACCCCCCCGAATGTCTTCGAACCGATCACAGCACTGTTGGCCGATGCTGGCATCTCTTCGCCCCACAAGACAGGCTGGACGCGCCTGATCGTCGAAAAACCCTTCGGCCACGATCTGCCCAGCGCTCAGCGCCTCAACGACCATCTGCTCCACATCTTCCAAGAAGAACAGATCTACCGGATAGACCACTATCTTGGCAAAGAGACGGTCCAGAATATTCTGGTTTTTCGTTTCGGAAACGGCATTTTTGAGCCGATCTGGAACCGCAACTATGTCGATCATGTCCAGATTACAGTCTCTGAAAGTCTGGGAGTTGGCACACGAGGCGGCTACTACGACAAATCAGGGGCCATCCGCGATATGGTACAAAACCATATGATGCAACTCGTTGCTCTGACCGCCATGGAGCCGCCGGTCAGCTACGATGCCGAGTCGGTGCGCAACCAGAAGGTCAATGCACTCCGCTCGATCCGGCCGATCGACCCGCTGGACGTCAACAAATGGGTGGTGCGTGCCCAGTACACAGAGGGCACCGCCGGCGGCGAAGAGATCCCCGGCTATCTGGAATCCGAAGGAATCCCCACGCTCTCGACGACGGAAACCTATGTCGCCTGGAAACTGGAAATCGACAACTGGCGTTGGAACGGAGTCCCTTTCTATATCCGCACCGGGAAGGCACTGCCCACCAAGGTGACCGAGGTCAATATCATGTTTCGGCGCCCCCCGCTCATGTTTTTCAACAGCCATGCAACACGCAGCCCACGAGTGCGCAACAGCCTCACCTTGCGCATCCAACCCGACGAGAGCATCATTCTCAGCTTCGACGCCAAACGCCCGGGCCCGCAACTCGATGTCGAGCCTGTCAGCATGGATTTTGTCTACAACCGCGCTTTTGGCGATTCAGCCATCTCAGATGCCTACGAAAGGTTGCTGCTGGACGCCATGTTGGGGGACAGCACTTTGTTTATTCGTCGCGACGAGGCCGAAGTGGCCTGGGATCGTGTGACCAATGTCCTGGATGGCTGGGCTCTCCAAGACGAATTGATCCGCCGGCGGGGCAGAGCATTAGCCCTGCCCCAATATGCAGCCGGCACCTGGGGGCCGCTGGAATCGGATGAATTGCTGGCGCACGATGGCCACCACTGGCACGAACCTATCTTTGGTGGAGCGCGCTAGATGGACACAGAGCAAACAGGGCAGGTCCAGGTCTCCCCCACCCTCTCAGACTTGGCAGAGGTCGCCAGCCAGCTGATCCTGATGATGGGCCTGGACAACGTCGAGCGCAGTGTTGCCTCGCTGCGGCCCGGCGACGTGCTCATCACGCCCGATCTGGCAGCGCTCGGCTCGGCGGACTTCGGCAAGGGCGAGGCCATCGTGGCCGCA
>JAPLGY010000096.1:0-2151 GCA_026389955.1 Caldilinea sp.
CTGCTGGCTGCCTGCCACAGCCGCGGCATGCAGGTGATGGTCTTCCACACAGACAAGGACCCGGCAGCCTTCCGTGCGATCCTGCGCTGGGATGTGCAGCTGATCAACTGCGACCACGGCGACCTCGTCGCCCGGATCGCCGCCGAGGCAGGTCAGCCGGGGGCTTCCCCCGGCTGAGGCCCCCGGCCGGCGCGGTGTGCTGGCCGATTGCGCTTTGAGACGAGTGCCAGCGGGTTGTCGGTTCGTGTGGGCGACGCCTAGCCTGTTGTTACACCGAAATACTCCTGGAAAAAGCGTTCGGTGTTCACCGCCATGGCCACCTCGTGCGCGCCGGCATCCGACCTGTTGAAGTAGGTCATACCGGGCAACTGTCTGCTGGCCAACTCGACCTCCACCTGCCCGCGTTCGTAGGTGCAGACCTCTTCGTCGAAGATCGAAACGGCGGCCAGCGGGTCGTGAAATGTCACTTCCGGTCGCGCCTGGAACCAGACCTCGGCCATGTCGAGTACGGGGCGCAGGAGCGGCGTTTGAAAGCGCTGGCGCACCTCTGCTGCGTCCATCTGCACCTGCAGCGTCACATCCAGACCCACAGAGCGGTGAACGGGAGTGCGGGCGTTGTAGACCATTGCGGTCGCGTGTGGATCGTTGAGCGCGTTCCACTCATAGCGCATCCCCGTGAAGACGATTCCCTGGGTGAACGCGCCGATCATCATATAGAGCCCCTTGAGCAGCCGGGGAATCTCCGGGTCGAGCGCAAACAACAGCGCAAGGTTGGTCATGGGGCCAATCGCCAGCAGCGTCACCTCGCCAGGATGGCGGCGGATCGTGTCGCGCAAAAAGGCAACGGCGTGCCCTTCTGGAAACTGTGTTTCGTGCGGCCAGCGATCCAACGCCGTCGCCTGCTGCGCCTGCGGTTGGTGTGGGGCCACCAGCAGCGGCAGGGGTGCCCCTGGAAAGATCGGCACCTCGTCGCGCCCGGCCGCCTTACAGAGGGCGCTGGCGAGCATGGCGCGCTTTTCCGGTTCGCCGCTGACGGTCGTAATGCCCAGCAGGTCACACTCTCGCTTTGCCAGCAAATAGGCGAGGCAGATGGCGTCGTCGATATCACTGCCGATGTCGGTGTCGAGCAATACTTTCACAAGAGTTCTCCTGGTCTACTTGATGCCTGTCGAAGCAATCGAACGGACATAATAACGCTGAAATGGGAAGACGAGCAAGACTGGGACGCTGGCCGCCAGAATGGCACCGGCCATCAGTTCGTTCCAGATGGTCTGGCGGCTTTCGACGGCCAGCGACACCGCCACCTGCACGACGCGCAATTCCGGCGCTGGCGCCACGACCAGCGGCCAGAAAAAGGAATTCCAGGTTCCCAAAAAGAGCACCAGCGAGCCGCTGATCATCGCCGGCAGCGAAATGGGAATAATCAACTGAAAGAGGATGCGCAGCCACGACGCGCCATCCACGCGCGCCGCATCCAGAATCTCTTGCGGGATGTCGGCAAAAAACTGTCGGAACATAAAAATGACCAGCCCGTTGGCGATCCCTGGAATGAACAGCCCGTGCCACGTATTGATCCATCCCCAGTCGCGCATCAGGATATAGAGCGGAATGATGATCACCTCGACCGGGATCATGAAGGTGATCAAGACGGTGACAAAGAGCAGGTTCTTGCCACGAAACTCAAACTTGGCGAAGGCAAAACCGGCCATGGCGCTGATCAGCAGCCCGACTGCAACCGTGCCGACCGAAAGCGCCAGGGTGTTGGCAATGGCGCCCCCGAAGTCGCGCAGCTGAAAGAGATTGAGATAGGCGTCGAGGGTGGGATCGGAGGGGAACAGTGCCCGCCAGCTGAATGGGAAGACATAGCGGAAGACCTGCTCGTTGGGCGTAAACGAAGCTGCAACCGCCCACATCAGCGGCACGACCACAATCAGCAGGATCGTCGTCAGCAGCACGTAGTGGAAGAGGGTGCGCGCGCCATCGGAGAGCCGGCGCCGCTGCCGCAGCTGCCTGGCCTCCTGCGCGGTCTGCGTCTGCTTGTCAGTCATTGCTGTCATTTTTTCGCCCCTTCTTCAATCGCTTGTCCGCAGCAGCCAGAATTCGACAGCCACGATTGCCAGTGTGGCAAACAAAAGCAGCATAATCATCGCG
>JAPLGY010000096.1:2164-2990 GCA_026389955.1 Caldilinea sp.
AGTCGCCAAAGATGAAGCCGCGCCGATACGCCTCAAACATCAACGTATTGGTGGAGAGCTGCGGCCCGCCGCGAGTCAGGATCAAGACCGGCACGAAGAGCAGGAAGTTGGCAATGGTGTCCGCCACCAACACGAACACCAGCACTCTGCGCAGGAGCGGCAGCGTCACCTGGCTGAACCGCTGCAGGATGCCTGCGCCGTCCATCTCGGCAGCTTCGTAGAGCTCCTGCGAAATGCCTTGCAGGCCGGCAAGAATAAAGAGTGCCCAGTAGGGCACGCCCACCCACGACGCCATCATGACAATCGACCACAACGCCTGGTCAGACGACTGCAGAAAGGGCTGTACAGGCACCCCGACAGTGCGCAGCAACCCGTTCAACAGGCCATTCTGCGCAAGCACCAACCCCCAGATGATGGCGGTCACATTGAGCGAGACGGCGATCGGCAGCAGATAGACGCTGCGAAAGAAGTCGATGCCGCGCAGCGCCTGGTTGACCAGCAGCGCCAGCAGCAGCGCCAGACCGATCTGCAACGGGTTGACGATCAGGTTGAAGCGCAGCGTCACCCAGATCGATTGCAGTCCTACCGGATCGCTGAAGACATCCTGGAAGTTGCGCAGGCCCACAAAGCTCTTGGCGCCCCCTGCTGCAAAGGAGGTGGCGTACAGGCTCTCCAAAAAACCGGAAAATGCGGGCAGCAGCCGGAAGAACAGGATGAGCAGCAGCGCCGGCAAAAGAAAAAGATACGGCACCCATTTTTCTGCTTTGGTCATGCAGCATCCGCCTTGTGCGCAAAGGGTCGCCGCCAGTGTAGGAACACTGGCGGC
>JAPLGY010000366.1 GCA_026389955.1 Caldilinea sp.
TGGTTTTATCGTCCGCGTGCTTTTGAACAGCAGCTGATGGTTCCTGCGGCCACGTTTGAGGGGCGCATTGCCTCGTTGATGGAAGATGAGGTGGCGCTGATTGTCTGGTACTGGATTGTGGACGGTTCGGCTGTCAATGCCAGCACGGCTCCGAGTCTGGTCGCCCGGATCGACCAGATCACGCAGCGTGCGGGGACGCTGTTGCCCAACACCCGGCTGGACACGTCTCCGTACGATGCGTTGAAGGTCTACCAGGCTTCGTCGCGGCTGTTGACGGTCCTGCTTTATGCGTTCAGCCTGCCGATTGTGGCTTTGTTGCTGGCTTTTATCGGGCTGGTGGTCGGGTTGGCGGTTGGGCGCCAACGCAACGAAATTGCTGTGTTGCGCAGCCGCGGGGCGACGGCTCTCCAAGTTTCGACGGTGGCGCTGCTGGAGGCTGCCGTGTTGGGGGTTCTGGCGCTGGCGCTGGCGGTGCCGCTGAGCACCTGGGTGGCTCAGGCCTTCGGCGCGACCCGTTCTTTTCTCAATTTTGCCTTTGACACCACCCTGCGGATTCAACTGACTGCGGCTCCTTTGCAGTTTGGGGCGATCGCGATTGGGGTCACCCTGCTGGCACAGTTGCTGCCCTCGATAGGGGCTGCCCGCCACACGATCGTCAGTTACAAACAGGAGCTGGCCCGCACCGTGGCACGGCCCTGGTGGCAGCGTACCTGGCTGGATGTTCTGCTGTTGATTCCGGCTTTTTATGGCGTCTATCTGGTCCGCCAGCAGGGATCCATCTTTACCCAGGCGGGTGCTGCATCTGGAGATATTTTTGAAAATCCGCTGCTGATTTTGCTGCCGGCGCTGGTGGCTCTGGCAGCGACACTGTTCGTTTTGCGGCTGCTGCCCTGGGGGATGGCGTTGGTCGCCTGGTTGGCTGCACGCACCCACAGCGTCGGTTTTTTGCTGGCGACGCGCTATCTGGCGCGCGAGCCTGGGCTGTACAGCACGCCTCTCGTGCTGCTGATGCTGACGCTGGGGTTGTCTGTCTTTACCGCGTCGCTGGCGCAGACGCTGGACAACCATCTCTACGACCAGAGCTATTACACGGTCGGCGCCGATGCTCGGCTGGTCGAGCTTGGTTCTGCCCCTACCGAGGAAGAGAGCTCGTTCGGGGCTGGGGGAGGGCAGCCGGCAGAGGCCGAGCCTGCTCCGGCGCAAGAGAGCTCGCTCTCTCAGCTGGCCGAGCCGGCGTGGGTTTTTATTCCGGTGGACGAACATTTGAATGTCGCCGAGATCGAGGCAGCGGCCAGGGTAGGGCGTTTTGAAGGGGCGGTGCAGGTACAGGAGCGCTGGCAGCCCGTTGCGATGGTGGGGATCGACCGCGTCGACTTCCCACAGGTGGCCTTTTGGCGCGCCGATTTTGCAGCGGCCAGCCTGGGGGCTCTGATGAATTCGCTGGCGATCGCTTCGGACGGGGTGCTGGTCGAACGGACCCTGATGCGCCAGGCTGGGCTGCGGGTCGGCGACACACTTCAGATCCGTCTGCGCGCTGCGGCGGACTCCAATGCCGAGATTCCCGTGCGGATCGTCGGCGATTTTCGTTACTTCCCCCGCTGGTACAGTGCAGAGGAAGAAAACAAAGCCCTGATCGTGGCCAATCTGGACTGGATTTTCGAGCAGACCGGCGGCGAACGCCCGTACGACGTCTGGGTGAAGACCGCTCCCGCGGTCGACTACGAACAGATGGTGCGGGAGCTGCGCCAGTATGACATCCAGGTGATGGATTATCAGGCTGCTGCGGTGCGGATCGCCGAAGAACTGCGGCGTCCTGAGCGGCAGGGACTTTTCGGCGTTCTTTCGGTTGGATTTCTGGCCTCGGCGCTGCTGACGGTGTTGGGCTTTCTGCTCTACGCCCTTTTTTCCTTTCGGAGGCGGTTTATTGAGCTGGGCACGCTGCGGGCGATCGGCCTTTCGACCCGGCAGCTGGCAATTTTTTTGTCCTGCGAGCTGGCCTTTTTGATTTTGCTGGGGCTGGGGGCGGGCACTGCCATCGGCGCGCTGATCAGTGACCTGTTCATTCCCTATTTTCAGGTTGGCAGCGGCCCGACTGCCAACATTCCGCCCTTTACCGTGGAGATCGCCTGGTTTGCCGTGACCCGGCTCTATCTGCTTTTTGGGGGGCTCTTTCTGGTGGCGTTCATCGTGTTGATTGTCCTGCTGTTGCGGATGAAGGTTTTCCAGGCGATCAAGCTGGGAGAGACGGTGTAACCCTTGTCTATGTTGATCCTGTGCGACGGGCTGGTTAAGATCTACAAAGTTGCCGGGTTGGAGCAGGTGGCGCTGCGCGAGCTGAACTTGAACATTGAGCGTGGGGAGCTGATGGCGATCGTAGGGGCCAGCGGCAGCGGCAAGACGACGTTGATGAACATTTTGGGGGGGCTGGACCGCCCTTCTGCCGGCCGGGTCGTGGTCGATGGCCAGGATCTGCTGCGCATGTCAGACAGCCAGCTCAACCGCTACCGCCGAGAGCGGGTGGGCTTTATCTGGCAGCAGAGCGCGCGCAACCTGATCCCTTACCTCAACGCGATCGACAATGTGACCCTGCCGATGACGGTGGCTGGACGTACCCACCGCAGTCGGCAGCGTGCGGCAGAGCTGCTCGAACGGGTCGGGTTGGGGCAGCGGATGCATCACCGACTTTCAGAGCTTTCTGGCGGCGAACAGCAGCGAGTGGCGATCGCCGTGGGGCTTGCCAACCACCCCCCGCTGTTGTTGGCGGACGAACCGACTGGGGAAGTGGATACGGCCACTGCTGCCCTGATCTATGAGACTTTTCGGACGCTGCGCAGGGAGATGGGGGTGACGATCATCGTTGTCAGCCACGACCCGGGTGTGGCGCGGCAGGTCGACCGCGTGGTGGCGATTCGGGACGGTATGTTGGCGAGTGAGACGGTGCGCCAGGCAGAGGCCAGCCAGCAGCCTGGGGTGACAGAGGCCTTCGAAGAACTGGTGGTGCTCGACAAGAATGGGCGTCTCCACATCCCTCCAGAATACCTGGAAGAGCTCCAAATTCGGGGCCGGGCCCGTCTGGAGGTTGTTGAGGGCGGAATTTTGATTCGTAAAGTGGAGGAGGCGGCACCGCGTGCCCGCCAGGTTGCCGAGGTGGAAAACACGAGCCAGAGCCGCAGCCCCTTGCGCGATCTGTGGGGGCGTTTGCCAGGAAAGCGGGGATAGGATGAACGCAGAGACCGGCCACATGCAGGAGCAGCGCGCCAGCCTCCTGGCTG
>JAPLGY010000128.1 GCA_026389955.1 Caldilinea sp.
CTCCCCTACTTTGGCTGCATCGTAGTGGGGCGGCAACGGCAGTGCGTTCCTCATCGAATCTCCTCGCATAATTTCATGTAATTCAGACACACGCCAGACACCCTACCATCGATGGCTGGCGTTGTCCAGCTCCCCCACAGAAGGAATCCCCTAGATGGCATCAGAAAGATTGGGGTCAAGCGGCAGCGACAGTGGCATTCCACCCGCACGGCTGGAAAGGCGGATTGCCAACGTCAGCTCCTGGTCAAGCCTGGCCTGCCGCGGCCCATAGCTGGGTTCGCTGCCGGTGCGCACCGCCTCCACCAGGCTGAGAAGACAGCCTGCAACTCCGATTTCATCGTCGTGCCACTGTACCCCATGCCCCTTGATCGCCGGCCGAAAGGGATTCTCCCAGAGCACGACAGGCTGTTCGGGCAGGCCGGTGTGTGCCACCATAGCCACCAAAGCCCCACCATCGTTGCGCTCCCAACGCCGCTCGACCGTGATGAAGTGGGGGGCCTCCCCCCCAGGTGCAATCAGGCTCAGCCATTCCTGCACCTCCAAATTAACCCCAACCGTGATTCCCATCCCACGTTCTGCCAGAAAACGGCTGCTGCGCCACCAACGCACCGCCGAGTCGTATCCGACGCTCGTCCAGAGGTAGTGACCAAGCCGCCCACCCTCAAATTCGATCAGTCCATTCTCCTGGGTTTCACGGCGTTCGCTGCGGGTGCCCGCCAGCCGTGACCAGTGGGCCGCCAATGGGTAGTCGCGAACCAACCCCAGCACCTGCACCGGCCGGGCGTCGAACCCCAGGTAGCTGCGCAACACGCTGACCCCATGGTAGCCGTGCCCGGCAAAGTCGTTGAAAGAGGTGTGTACTTGCCCAAACAGCCCGGCCCGGATCAACGCCAGCTTGATCTGTTCCAACGGCCGCCGATGAAACTGCTCTGCCACTTCAATCTTGAGCCCGCGCTGCTCAGCAGCAGCGATAATGGCATCGGCCTCACTCAGCTTGTGGGCGATCGGGGTCTCCAGCAACACGTGCAGACCCGCTTCAACCGCAGCCAGACCGACAGCACCGTTGGCCCCATAGGCCACCGACACAATCCCGATCTCAGGCGCCGTCTCTCGCCGCAGCCGGTCGAGCTCGGTATACCACGGCACGCCGAGCAATAACTCGATTCTACATCCCCCCTCCAGTTTCAGCTTGGCCAGTATCTCATTGTACACTTCTTTGCAGAACATTCACTTTCAGGTCGCAGGCAAGGCAGGCATCATGGCTCTAGGAATCGGCATCGTTGGGCTACCCAACGTCGGCAAAAGCACAACGTTCAACGCACTGACCAAAGCACAAAACGCAGAAGCAGCCAACTACCCCTTCTGCACAATCGAACCCAACAAGGCGATCGTTGCCGTGCCTGACCCACGCGTGGACCGGCTGGCCGAATTGGTCAAACCCGAAAAAGTCATCTACACCACAGTCGAGTTCATCGATATCGCCGGATTGGTCAAAGGCGCCAGCCAGGGAGAAGGGCTGGGCAACCAGTTCCTCGCCAATATCCGCGAGACCGCTGCCATCGTCCATGTGGTGCGTTGCTTCGACGACGAAAATGTCATCCATGTCTCCGCCCGCCCCGACCCCCGCAGCGACATCGAGATCATCAATACTGAGCTGATGATCGCCGACCTCCAGCAGCTCGAACGCAAACTCGACAAGCTCGCTCGCGAAGTCAAAGGCGACAAACGGCTCCTCCCCGTCCAGGAAGTTGCCTTCGCCCTGCAACAGCAGCTCGGACAGGGAATCCCGGTCACAGCCTACCCCGATCGAGAGAGCGAAGCCTTCAAAAGTCTGACCAGAGAGATGCGTTTTTTGACCGGAAAAAAAGTCATCTATGTCGCCAATGTCGACGAGGATCACCTGACCACAGACAACGAGTACGTGCACACAGTCCGCCAGATCGCACAAAGCCACAACGCCGAGTTCGTCAAACTCTGCGCCAAACTCGAACAGGATATGGCCGGGCTCACCGACGCCGAACGCCATGAATTTCTGGCAACGATTGGCGTTGGGGAGACAGGGCTCGAACAGGTGATCCACAAAGGCTATCATGCCCTGGACCTGATCGCCTTCTTCACAGCAGGCCCCAAAGAGGTGCGCGCCTGGACCGTACGTCAGGGGGCCAAGGCCCCCGAAGCAGCCGGTACCATCCACTCCGACTTTGAACGCGGCTTCATTCGCGCCGAGGTGATCCCCTACACCACCTATCTTCGCCTGGGCAGCGAGGTTGCCGCCAAAGCCGCCGGTGAGATGCGCGTCGAAGGCCGCGACTATGTCGTACACGACGGCGACGTGATGCATTTTCGTTTCAACGTCTGATCTACAACTCAACGGATCCTGCGCCCAACCAGGGTCTGGGTAACCACCGAGAGGACCAGAATCAGGCCATAGATCAGTTCTGTCCAAAAACCGGACATCCCGATCGCCACAATCCCGGCGTTGATGGCCCCCACAATGAACGAAGCGACAAACGTCCCGTAGAGCGTGCCGACCCCCCCAAAAACGGAGGTTCCTCCCAAAAAAACCGAGGAAAGCGTATTGAGCAAATAACCCTCGCCCAACGTCGGCCAGTAGTAGGTCACCTCCAAACTGGCCACCAGCCCCGCAAAGGCGGCGGCAAAGCCAGCCAACCCAAAGACCCCAATCTTGGTGCGGTCGACATCCACCCCCATCAGCCGGGCGCTGTCGGCATTGTCGCCGGTCAGATAGACATGGGCTCCAAAACGGTGGCGGTTGAGCAGCAGCCAGCAAAACAGCGCAAAAAGCACCATCCAGACCATCTGCATCGGGAGGAAGCCGAACAGGCGGCCCACAAAGATATCATAAAA
>JAPLGY010000749.1 GCA_026389955.1 Caldilinea sp.
GGGGTCTTGGAAGATCATCTGGACGGATCGGCGGAAGAGCCGCATCTGTTCGCCGCTGAGGTCATCGAGGGCGAGATCCTGGCTGTCGGTGTGCAGAATTGCCTGGCCGCCGGTTGGTTCGTAGACGCGCACCAGGCAGCGGCCCAAGGTTGTTTTGCCGCAGCCGCTCTCGCCGACGACGCCGAGCACCTCTCCGCGCTGGATGTTCAGGCTGACATTATCGACGGCCTTGATGTGGGCGACGGTGCGGCGGAGGAAGCCTTTTTGGATCGGGAAATACTTGCGCAGTCCGTCGACCTCCAACAAAACATGATGGTTTGTGCTCATTGCTGCAGGTTTCCTTGTTCTGTGTAGAGAAAACAGCGGACCCAGTGGTGGGGGCGTGCCTCGACCATAGGGGGGCGGGCGGTGTCACAGACACCGGCAATTCGTTTTTCGCAGCGCGAGAAGAACGGGCAGCCCGGATGGACGGCGAAGGGGCTGGGGAGTGCTCCACGGATTGGGGTAAGGCGGTCGAGGGTGCCGTCGATGGTGGGGATCGAGCGCCAGAGGGCTTCGGTGTAGGGGTGGAGTGGGTGGGAGAAGAGTTCGTCGGTGGCGGCGTGTTCCATCACCAGTCCCAGGTACATGACCATGACCTCGTCGGCGACGCTGCCGACGACGGTCAAGTCGTGGCTGATGTACATGATGGACATGCCGAATTCGTTTTGGAGATCGCGCAGCAGGTCGAGAATTTGGGCTTCGATGGTGACATCGAGGGCTGTGGTGGGTTCATCGGCGATGACGAGCCGTGGGTGGCAGACGAGGGCCATTGCGATCATCGCGCGCTGGCGCATTCCTCCGGAGAACTGGAAGGGGTAGGCGTCGATTCGTTCTTCGGGGCGGGGGATGCCGACGCGGCGCATCATTTCGATGGCGCGTTGGCGGGCCTCCTGTTTGCTGACGTTGGGGTAGTGGATGCGGACGGCCTCCATGATCTGGTCTCCGAGCGTATGCACGGGGCTGAAGGAGGTCATGGGTTCCTGGAAAATCATTGAAATTTCTTTGCCGCGGATGCTGCGGAGTTCAGCGCCGTTCGGTTTAAGTTCGGTCACATTGACCACGCGTGTGCTGGCGGGGTCGGTGGGGAGGTTGAGCAGCACGCGGCCGCCGACCACTTTGCCGGGGGGGGAGGGGATGATGCCCAGGATGGCCTGAGCGGTCACCGATTTTCCGGATCCGCTTTCGCCGATGACGCCGAGGGTTTTGCCTTGCTGGATTTGGAAGCTGACGCCTTGGAGGGCGTGGACGGTTCCTTCGTGCAGCGAGAATTGGACCTTCAGATCCTGCACGTCGACCAGAACATTGTGGGTAGTTTGCATAGTCATTTGCTCTGAAAGAGGGCACTGCACTGGGCGGCGGTCAGGCCGAGTAGGGGTCGGCGGCATCGCGCAGACCGTCGCCGACGAAATTGAAGAGCAGCACCGTGCCGATCACGAAAATGGCTGGGATCAGACGCCAGGCCTGCTGGGCGACCGCCATCAGATCCTGGGCATCTCTGAGGAGCACGCCCCAGCTGACGGCGGGGGGCTGGATGCCCAGGCCCAGGTAGCTGAGG
>JAPLGY010000752.1 GCA_026389955.1 Caldilinea sp.
GGGTGGGAGCGTTGGGCGCCGGTTGTGGCGCGCTATCTGGGGGTGGTGGCGTTGATCGACCACCAGGTTGGGCGGTTGCTTGACCGTCTGGACGCCTTGGGGGTGGCGGAGAACACGCTGGTGGTCTACACGAGTGACCACGGGGATCTTTGTGGCGGGCACGGCATGATCGACAAGCATTACGTGATGTACGACGATGTGATGCGGGTGCCGTTGCTTGTGCGTTGGCCGGGGCGGCTGCCGGCGGGGCGCACGGTCGACACGTTGTTGACGGCTGCGCTGGACCTGGCGGCCACCTTCTGTGTGGCGGCGGGGATCGAGCCGCCGGCAAGTTTTGCGGGCCATGATCTTGTGGGGCTGGTCGACGGGCAGCCGCAGGCCCGCCGGGACCGTGTTTTTGCCAGCTATCATGGTGCTCAGTTCGGTGCTTACAGCCAGCGCATGGTGCGTACGCGTGACTGGAAGTATATTTGGAACCTCACGGCTGAAGATGAGCTCTATCATCTGGCCGCAGATCCTGGTGAAGTGCACAACCTGGCTGTGGACCCTGGCTCGGCGGCCAGGTTGGGGGAGCTGCGCGGCTCGCTGCTTGGTTGGTTGGAGGAGACGGGTGACCCGCTGCTCAACGAATGGACGCGACGGCAGCTCACTTCTGCTGTGTTGTGAGACTGTGCTGTGAGGGGATGCGAACAGGATTTGCTGGCGGGTGCAGGATCTCCTGCACCCGCCAGCCTGGTCAGAGGGAGATTCCCATCAGCCCGCGGGCGATCTGAAAGTCGATATTGCCCAGCTGGAGCCGTTGGGGGATGGAGCGGTGGCTGGCCAGGTCGCCCAGCCGCTCCAGGATCTGGTCGGCCCAGCGGGTGTCGTCTCCGCTGAGGAAGAGATCCAGCTCTGCGCGGCGGTCGGCTGGGCAGTCGGCTGCCAGCTCGAGAACCGGCACGAGTGGGTGGCCCTGGATTGGGTGTGCGCCGACGTAGGCCAGCACGGCGTCTATCCCGGTGGCCCCCAGCCCGGTCAGAATTTCGACTGGGTGGTCGGTGGGGGTGGCCATGATGTGGAATCCCGGATGGACTGGCTGTTCGGCGTATGCCAGGGAGGGGTTCCAGGCGGTGGGGGGGAGCAGTGTCTGTTCGATGAAGGTGGGGGTATGGGGCAAGTAGCCGGACTCGGCGGCGACGACTGTGCCGCCGGCGGCGGCGACGGCGGTGGCGATGTGGGCCAGGCTGCGGGCGGCGGCGGGGGGGAGCGGGGCAGTGGCGACCAGGCCGATGCGCAGGGTAGCGAGGCTGCCGTCGGCAGGGTGTGCGGGGGCGGCAGGGTGTGTGCGGAACCAATGTTCGATGCGGTCGAGCACCTGGGCGATGCCGCCGTCCAGCTGTACGCTGGCCCAGCCGAAGCGGTGGAGATCGCAGCCGCGTTCGCCCAGCGAGCGGCGCATGAAGTCGTTGTGCATCACCTCGCAGCCATGTTCGAGCAGCAGACAGCGTTCTACCATGGGGTGGGTTGCATAGCCGAGCAAGGTCGGCGCTGACATCGTGATTGCGGCGCCGGTCGCATCGGAACAACCTTCGGTGTGGACCAGGGAGACATACCGGGTGCGTGTCGGGCCCAGCCCGACTTTGCGGCGATTGAGCCGCTCTGCGGCCAGGCGGGCGACCTGGGCGGCGCAGAGGCTGGTAGGGATCACCATGCCGACCTGTTCGAAGACGGGGCCGCCGGCGGCGGCGAGGGCGGGGTAGTGGAAGGTCAGCGGGGAGACAGGGAGCCGGACCGGCAAGGGGGATCGGTCGGGGCGGGGGGTGTTGGGTCTCTCTGCGGCGGTGCCGGGTTGTTGGCGCCAGTTGCGCCAGATCTGAACCTGGGCGTGGCCGGCCAGCTCGCCGGTTGTGCGTTCGCCTGAAGCGACGCGCAGGGTGCGTTCGACCAGATCCAGGCCGAGCTGCTCCATAGGGACGCCGTCGAGGTAGGCGCCGGCGTTGACATCCATGTCTTTGGAGAGGAGTTCGAAGCGGGGGGTGGTGGTGACGATCTTGAGGGTAGGCACGAACGGGAAATTGGTGACCGAGCCGTTGCCGGTGGTGAAATAGATCACGGTGCAGCCGGAGGCTACCTGTCCGGCGACGCTTTCCAGATCCAGGCCAGGGGTGTCCATAAAGTAAAAGCCGGGTTCGGGCATGCGTTCGCTGTAGTCGAGTGCGCCATCGAGTCGGGTTTCCGGGTGTTTTTTCTGGGCGGCGCCGATCGATTTGAGGATGATGTTGTAGAGTCCACGAAACTTGTTGCCATCTGACGGATTGCCTTCGGCGGAGGTGTCGTGCGCGGCGGCATAGTCGATAAAGCGTTGGCGGATGGCCAGGTAGCGTTCGGCGGTGGCGAGGTCTTTGACGTGGGCCAGCATATAGGGTTCGGCGCCGATCAGCTCGGGGGTTTCGGCGATATTGGCATAACCGCCGCAGCGGACAAAATGGTGGGCGGCCCAGCCGATCAGGGGGTTGGCTGAGATCCCGGAAAAGGCATCGGAGCCGCCGCATTGCAGGGCGACTTTGAGGTGGGCAGCGGAGACCAGGGTCCGTGGGGTGGCGTTGACGGGTTCCAGCCAGCGCAGCACATGGGCGGTGGCGGTTTGCAGGGTTTCTTCAAACGACGCTTCCAGCGACATAAACGCATGCAGGGTGTCGTCGATGGGGTAGCCGTTTTCGGACAGGAAGGTGCGCAGCACGGTGTTGTTGATCGGTTCCCAGCCGGCGTCGACGGCGAGCACGGCACCGACGTTGGGGTGGACCAGGAAGCCGGCCAGGGTGCGCAGGACATGCTGGTGGTTGTTGGCGGCGGGGACGCTGCCCTCGGTGTGGGCGGCGGCGACGATGCCGTCGAGATTGGGCCACTCTTTGGCCAGCCCTTGGAGCCGTTCTTCGAGGGCTCGCACAAAGCTGCCGGTGGCCGAACTGGTGCCGAGCAGGACGATGAAATTGCGTGTGCCGACCCCGCGGGCGGGGCTCCGTTGAAAGCCCCAGAAAGAGGGGGGGGACTCGACTGCTGAGGGGGGCGGGGCGGGTTGAAAGGTGGCCGGGTGGAGGTGGTAGTCGACTGCGCTGTCGGCGAAGTTGGGCTGGTCGGGCAGATCGGCGCGCACGCTGCGCAGCCGCAGCGAGTGGAGGGTGCGTTCGTTGCAGACATAGGTGCCGGGTTCGATCGGCTGCAGGGCAGTTCCGAAGGGCAGGTTCCAAGAGAGCAGCCGTTCGCCGGCGCGGATCGGGCGCACTGCGAAGCGGTGTCCTTCCAGCACGGTATGGGAGAGGGGGTGCGGGTGGCCATCGACGGTGACCCGTTCGCCGGCTTCGAGGCGGCGGGTGGCGATGGCGGTGTTGTCGCCGGGCATAGGCAGGCGGGCGACGGCGGCAAGTTCGTACGTGTCAGCGGTCTGCATACAGATTCTCCAACCGGTCAAAGGATGAATATACCCCAGGCAGCGACGTATTGTAAGGCGTCCGGGCGTTGAGCTGGTTTGGGCTCTGGCCGGTGCCAGGAGGCTCCTCTGGGCAGAGGGGCCTTTGGTCGACGCCAGGGATCTGATTGTAACACGGTCTGGGGGCAAGGGTTCAATCGAGTAAACCGTTCAGGGGGTTACGAGATGCAACGATAACGGGTATAATCCTTTTTAGACCACAACGGTTGCGGGAGGCAGCAATGTCAACCGACAACCACAAAAGAGGGATGGAAACAATAGAGGAGTGCCCATGAAGATCACAGTGGAAACCATCGTTCGTGCCCCCATCGAGAAAGTATGGAAGGCCTACACGACTCCGGAGGACATCGTTCAGTGGAACGCGGCGTCTGATGACTGGCATACCACCAAGTCGAGCGTAGACCTTCGAGTGGGAGGGGAGTTTTCGTCCCATATGGAAGCAAAAGATGGCAGCTTTGGCTTCGACTTTGCGGGAACCTACACCAACGTCATTACGAAGAGTCTGTTGGAGTATTCGTTCGGCGATCGAAATGCTCGAGTCGAGTTCAAGGAAAATCCGAGCGGCGTGAACGTGAGGGTCTCATTTGACGCTGAAACGACCCATCCTCTTGAGCATCAGCGAGATGGCTGGCAGGCAATTCTCAACAACTTCCAGCGTCACGTCGCAAGCCTGAAGTAGAGTGCTGGCAGAAAACGGTTTGCTGCAGTCGAGGGCCGGTTTCCTCTACTGAAAAGAGGCTTCTTGGTATAATTGTGTGGATATGGGTCGACCGTTCTTTTACAACGATGACAGGAAGGCTTTGATGGAACCAACACTCCGCAAGGGGACCACACCTTCTTCTGTGCTGCAGCGCATGCTGACCCTCAAGCTCAAGATGGGGACGGAGAGCGATCTGGGGGGCCTCTATCGGTATTTTGTCGAAAATTTGGGGGGAAACGACGAATTTTTGCGTCTGGGTGTGGAGACCCGCCGTCCCCAGATTGTCCAGCGGGTGACAGAAATTGCCGGGTCGATTTTTCAGGAGAGAGCGTTGTCGCTGCAGCGGAGCCGCATGGTGCGCATTGTAGAGGGCCGCTTCACCCATGGCTCGCTCATTTTTCAGGAGCAGGTAGCGACCTTTTTTTATTTTGAGGAAATTGACAGCGGCCTGGCGGTCTTTCTGGTTCCCCCGTTTGTTGCTGAAACAAAGGAGTTGGCCCGTTTTTCGCTCCATCGGTTGCAGGAAGATGGCGGGTAGCTCCGAGCGTTGGGTGGCCTGGCTGCCCCTGACCGGGGTTTGTCGCCGGGTTTGCGGCGGGTTGGCGGCGACGATTTTGCATTGGAGA
>JAPLGY010000486.1 GCA_026389955.1 Caldilinea sp.
TAGGGGCGACCCTTGCGGTCGCCCGTGCGGTCGGCCATGGGTATCATCGGGGGCACCCGCCTGTAGGGGTGCCCCTACGCGGTCGCCCGTGCGGTCGGCCATGGTCTCATCCTGGGTACCCGCCTGTAGGGGCGACCCTTGCGGTCGCCCGCGCGGTCGGTCATGGGTATCATCGGGGGCACCCGCCTGTAGGGGCGACCCTTGCAGTCGCCCGTGCGGTCGGCCATGGGTATCATCGGGGGCACCCGCCTGTAGGGGTGCCCCTACGCGGTCGCCCGTGCGGTCGGTCATGGGTATCATTGGGGGCACCCGCCTGTAGGGGCGACCCTTGCGGTCGCCCGTGCGGTCGGCTAGCAGTTTGTCGAACAGTCCTGAGGGGTGCAAGCAAGAGTCGCAAAAAAGTTAACATAAAATTTATTGTCTGATTTCGGCCTGTCACATCGCACTTTGAAGACCGCTCGACACGTAATTCAAGCGTCACTTTTGCCCATTTTGCGCAAGAATTTGTCGTTTTCTGACCCTGCAAGATGCGTGAATGTCCTGGTTTCAATCTCACTGACAACTCTTGCTGGCACCCTCGCGCAGTGCCACAACAAAGTCCGGTGGCGCCGCCGCTCTTTGGTGACTTGGCGGATCTGCGCCGGGATCACACGCGACGCCACCTGTTGATCGACATCATTGTGATTACCATCTGTGCGGTGCTGGGGGGCGCCGACGATTTTGAAGTCGTGGCCGAGTTTGGGGTGGCGAAAGCGAGTTGGTTGCGCACGTTTCTGACGTTGCCCAACGGGATTCCGGCGCACGACACCTTCTGGCGGGTCTTCCGGGCGCTGGATCCTGTGGCTTTCGAGCGTTGTTTTCGGGCCTGGGTGGCTGCCGTCATCGAGCTGCATCCTGGGCAGGTGATTGCTGTGGATGGCAGAACCCTGCGTCGCGCCCATAACCGCTGTGTGGGCCAGGGGCCGTTGCACTTGGTGAGTGCGTGGGCGACCGCCAATGAGGTGGTGCTGGGCCAGTTGCGGGTTGACGAGAAAACGAATGAGATCGTGGCCGTGCCGGAATTGATCGAACAACTGATGTGGCCGGTTGTCTGGTCACGACCGATGCGCTGAATTGCCAAGTCAAGACCGCTGAGCGCATCGTGGAGAAACAAGGCGACTATCTCCTCGCCTTGAAAGAGAATCAGCCCGCTTTGCTGGGTGAAGTCGCGGCCCTCTTTGCTGATTTGGCGGCCAGCCACGAGCGTGCCTATGCTTTCAGTACCGACAAGACGGTTGACAGTGGACATGGGCGCCTTGAAACCCGGCGCGTGTGGGTCATTGACGACCCCGCAGTGTTGCGCCTGCTCGCCAGCACCGACCGCTGGCCGCAATTGCGCAGCCTCATCAAGGTCGAGAGTCAACGGCGCCTCACCGCGGGTGACCAACCGCCCACACCAGCTAGCATCGAGACCTGTTATTACATCTCCAGCGCAAAGGGCACAGCGGCTTTCTTCAATCGGGCCGTGCGCACGCACTGGCGCATCGAAAACTCTGCCCACTGGGTCCTCGATATGGCTTTTCGCGAGGATGAATCCCGCCTCCGCAAAGACAATGGCGCTGAAAGCATGGCTATGCTGCGGCGGATGGCGCTCAGCCTGCTCAAAAAAGACAAAACTATCAAACTCGGCATCAAGAACAAGCGCCTCAAAGCCACCTGGGATCATGACTATCTCGTTCACCTACTCACGCTCATGATGAATTGAGACGCGATTGCCCTGGGTGGAAGGGTATGTCCCAGATTTTCGGCGCGTTGTGTCAGGGCATGCGGTGGGCGGCGTGGCGGCCGGTCAGGCGCCCTGAAACGATCCACGCCGCCCACCGCATGCCCGTACAGGTTCCTAGAGCTTGGAACGCACCCGTATTCCCGGCCTCGCCACCGTCACCGTAGCAACTCACTCATGAAACGACTTCAGATCGCTCCGCACCTCGGCATAGCTGACATCGAAGGCCAGCACCTTGGGCTCTGGTTCCACGCCCCACCTGGCGCAGGCGGCCCGATAGAGATCGGGCCACCAATTCGCGTGCTTGGTCAGCCCCTGCTCCTTCCAGGAGGCCCAGTCGCTCACCGCATGTGACCAGCATTGATTGCCGTACGCGAGCGCCTCCTGTTGCGACGGCATATCGCTCACGTACCACTCGCGACCGATGCGGGCGTGGAGCACTTCGTCGGCCCAGTCGTAGTCCTGGAAGGTCAGCGCGAGCGCATTCCCCGCCTCGGCTGCGACTTCCCACTCGTAGCGCTTGCCTGTCCGGGGCATCAGGCCCTGCTCAATATACCAGAGCACCGCATGGCGCTGTTTGGGCGTGAGCTTTGTGTTCAAGCCGAGCGACCAGGTAAAGTCGGGGCGCACCAGTCTTGGCCAGTCAAGGTCCATCGCCACGAAGCCCACTTCACCCATGAGGGCATGGCGCGCCTCATCCCACAACTGGCGCGTCATGTCCAGGTAATATGGCCAGGGTTTGCCCTCGGTCTGGGCAATGATGCTGGCCATCATTTCGGGCACATCGATCTCGCGCAAGCGCTTGAAGAAGAGCATCAGCACTTTGGGCTGGGCCGGCAACGACTCGTCGTTGACAAAGGCCTCGGCGTTGACGCCGCGGTTATAGTTGTCGGTGAAGCGTTCATCGCGCCGGGGCACCAGATCATAGACAAAAGGCGTGGCAGAGAAGCTGGGCGCCAGGTTCACCGGCACAGGCGCCACGGCGCCGTCGAGATCACCGGCAGCCGCCAGGCAGTCGTCCAGCAGCGCCGACCAGTCTGCCAACCGCTGCGCCGCAGCGTCATCCACCAACGCCGCGACCGCCTGCTCCCCATAGCGAACCAGGTCCTCCAGCTCGACCAGCGCCAGGCGGCAAAAGCGCACAGTCGGTGCGTCGGCCAGGTGATTGGTGGTGGCCAGATGCCGGCGAATCCCGGCCGTCAAGGCGGGGATTGCCTTGCCGTAGATGCCCAGCACGAGCTCCGCGGCGCCAGGCGCGGCCAGCAACTCGTCGAAGAAAAGCTGCAGCGCGGCATCTGGAATTTCTTCCAGCCCCAGGGGTGGCTGGCGCATTTCGGCCACGCGCGTGCGCAGGGCGGCGACGTGCTCCGCGCAGATGTAGGCATGGAGGCTGAACGCCATCTTGAGCTCATAGATCGGCTCGGCAGTCAAGCGCTTGACCATAATCTCATGGAGCCGTTTGAAAGTGTAGTGATAGCGTTTCAGCCGCCGCACACAGTCGTCTATCCCAAGACCGGGGCGGGTTGCCTCCTCAAGCGTGCAGAAGCCTGCCAGCATCGGCAGGCCCTTGTAGGGCGCATAATGTGTGTTGTTGCCGTTTTCCATGGATTCCTCTCTCTATCTTCAGTATACAATCTGAGAAAAGTGGCCCAGAAATCGAGTTTCGCCGAGAAACTCGGTTTCTCCCCATCTCTCGCCCTGACCTCAGGCTGGCATCACGACGGCCTGGCGCGGCAGGGTGCTGCGTCTGAGCACGGTGCAGCCCAGCGGCACCAAGGTGTGCTCACCCAACGCGACAGTCACGGGCGGTGCATCCCACGGTGTATCGCCAATTGTGGCGTGGCGCCGGAACGTGCAGCCCCAGTCGGTCTGGGCTGCATCCAAGATCGGCACGGCATATGCCTGGCGCAGATCCTGGGGGAGCACATCGAAGTCGTGGAACGCGGGCAAAGGATAGCCCTTGATCGCACACAACGTGTGTTCGATGGGCATGGCGTACTGGAGCGGCCCGCGCCGCACGGTGTATTCGCCGTTGGGGTTGCAGACGAACTCGAACTGGGTTGCAAAGACAAGCGTGATTTCGTCGCCGGTGCGCCAGTGTTTGCTCAGGCGTAGATAACTACCTGCCTGCCGGATTTCTGCGCCGGCGGCTGTAACCTGGTAATCTGTGGCCCAGGAGGGCAGACGCAGGAGCAAGGCAAATGCGCCGGCGTCTGCCTGGCGGATGACAAACCGGATCTCTTCCGTGAATGGATAGTCCGTCTGTTCTTCGATCACAACCGTTCTGCCCCCCACCTGTGTGGTCAGCGCGCAGGGGCCATACAGGTGGGCCACGAGGGCATCCTCCGTGGTGCTGCGCAGCCACATGCGGCTGACATAGTGGGGCATAAAACGGACCGCATTGGGGTTGCAGCAGACGGCGACATCCTCGTGCGTCGGCGAGTATTTGAATCTGCCAGCATGCTGCCAGTGACGCTCTGGGCTGTCCTGCCACAGCGCAGCCAAGGTTGGGGAGAACTGGTAGAGATCGGCGCTGTAGGTGTCCAGATCTTCTGCCAGCGCGCGGAAACGGTTCTCCTTGGACATGTAACAGATTGCGGTGCCGTTGGCCAGCCGGGCGCCTTGCCCGGCATTGAGCGCAATGTTCTCGGCCCAGTCACTGTAGCCAGCTACCCCAAACTTCTCTGTGGCGCTCAAGAGGCTGTTCATCAGCTCGAACATGGTGCAGTATTCATAGCCCACGTCGGGGAGTGGCAGGCCTTGAATATCCTCGTCACCGATGAGCGCGCCGCTGGGTACGATGTAGCGAATCAACTTGCGAAACGTGTGGGCAACGCCTT
This sequence comes from Caldilinea sp., assembly GCA_026389955.1. The sequence goes on from JAPLGY010000486.1 coordinate 4,603, forward strand.
GCGCAGTGTATTCGTCGCCAGTGACAAACGCAGACCAGAGGAGCGCCCGCAGGTGCTCGGCGGAGTGGGCTGCGTGACCGCGCAAGCCGAGTCCACGGTTGTGAAGGTGTTCCAGCTTCAGGTCATCGTTCTTGAAATGGCCAGGGACGCTGCAATAGTCGTGGTAGAGCCAGACGCCAAAGTCGCGGTAGGCGTCATTGCCGGTGATGGTGTACAACCACTCCGTGACGTCGACAAACATCAAGCCGTGGGTCATACCGGTCAGATAGAGGTAGCCTTGTTGCGGGTCGATTACAAAATAGCGGTGATGGGGTCCATACTGGGCCATGGTCAACTGCGCCGCGCGTTCGGCCGCCGTCAGCGATGAGGCGTCGCCAGCCAGCTCATAATGGGCAAGCAAGGCCAGCAGCGCCCGGCTCTGTCCCCACAACTCGCCATTCTCGCCCGGCGGATGGCGGTAGCGCGTCTCTTGGCGATAGATGCCGATATAACCGTCTTCATCCTGTGTCGCCTTCAGCTCTGCGATCAGCTGGTCTGCCAGCTGCATACCCGCGGGGTGGCGAGCAAGATAGGCCATTGCCGTCAGCCCGATCAGCCAGTTGCCGCGTGTCTCGCTGTCCCACCACTGGATTTCGTCGGTGCTGGCACCGATCCGGTTCCGAAAAAGGTCGTTGGCCGCGTGGTCAGTCAGCTGGTGCAGATGGCCGGCGAAGCCATCCGTCAGGTCGCGCAGCATCTGCGTGCGCATCCACCCAGCCGGCTGCACAGCGCCAAAGCGCAGCGGCCGGAATGGGCCAATGCCGTTGTTCATCTGGTCCGTTGGCATATGTTGTCTCCTATTCGTCACGCTTCACCCTTCACTCGTTGCTCTTCCATTGGAGAGGCTGGCCAGCGCCCTGTTTTGCGCATACACATTGGCGTCGGGCGTGGGCATGGGAATCTCGCAGCCGCCAGCGCTGAAAGACCGCGGCCCGCCGATAGCCATACAATGGCGCGTAGCGTCGTACACCTGTGCCGGTGTGCCTTTGAGGAAGATACGCATCGGGTTGATATTGCCGCAGAACGAAACCTTGATGCCGCGGTCGGCGGCCTTGGCGATGAACTCGTTCAGGCCGGGCTGCACCTGCACGGTGATCCAGGTGGGGCTGCCCCAGTCGTGCTGGTTCCACTCCGGGTAGAGGGTCCAATGGGCCGCCGGCTCCTGCGCGATCAGATGGGGATATGCGTCGATGCGCACGGCGTTGTAACCGCGCGCCTTCAGTTCGTCGAGGGCCAGGTCCCAGTCTTCGTAGCCCGCGCCGGGCCAACGGCGCTCGAGCCACGAGAAGTCCCACATGGTAATGGCGTAAGGCGTCTTGGCGTTCAGTACTGAAGCAGCCATGGTCATCCTTTCACGCTGCCGAGTGTGATGCCTTCGATGAAACTACGTTGGGCAAGTGCGAATACGATCAGAATCGGGAGCACCGTCATGACCGTGGCGGCCATGACGATATTCCAGCGGGCGATGCCAAAGCCTTCACTGAAGAGGGCAAGCCCCAATGGCAGGGTTCGCTTTGGCGCATCTTCGATGACGATGAGCGGCCAGAGAAAATCGTTCCAGTAGTGCATGAAGATGAACACGCCCAACGCGGCCAACGCCGGCTTGGAAATGGGCAGGACGATGCGCAGAAAAATCGCCATCTCCGACGCACCGTCGATGCGGGCGGCATCCAGCATCTCCGTCGGTATGCTTTTCTTGTTCTGGCGCATGAGAAAAATCCCCCATGCCGTCACCAGCCCAGGAATGATCAGGGCCCAGTGCGAATCGTAGATGCCCATGGCACGCACGATGAGAAAGAGGGGACGGCCACGAAAATCGAACTTCGCGAAAATGTACCCGGCGAGGGAACTGGTAAACAGGGCGCCGACGGTCACAACCACAGACACGGTGACGCTGTTGCGCAGGTAGGCGAAAAAGTCGATCCGGGTGACGACTTCGAAGTAGTTCTGCAGTCCCACCGAATTCATCGGGTAGAGTGAAGGTGGATACGCGCGTGTCTCGGCGACCGTCTTCAGCGACGTGATGAACATATAGTAGAACGGGAAAAGAATCACGATCAGCAGAAAAATGGCAAAGCCGTTCCGCAGCAGTGCGAATAGAAAATCGCCTGCGCCTCCCGACGATGCTTTTTGGGCATGAGAATTCTCAATCGGTGTCGTCGTCATATCACGTCCTCACTCGCCACGCCCCATCTGGTATCCAATGAGGGTTCATGGTTTGATTCGCCCTATTCCAAGGTGAGATTCCCTGATTCATCTCTATAGCAGCTGCGGATCTCACCTTGGAGTCACCTCAGAATTCGAAACTTTCACGCAGATAACGCATCTGGATGTAGGCAATGACGGCGATGACCAGAAACAGACACACGGCCAGCGCCGACGCCGAGCCCATCTCGAAGAAACGGAACCCTTCGTCATAGATATCGAGCATGAGGACCCGGCTGGCTGTGCCCGGGCCGCCGCCCGACATCAGCCAGGGCTCGACAAAGACTTGGAAGCCGCCGAT
>JAPLGY010000646.1 GCA_026389955.1 Caldilinea sp.
AGGCCTTCGCCCCGACAGCCGCCGAACTCGAACGCGCCCAACGGCTGGTGGCGGCTTTTGAGGCGCAACACGCCGCCGGCGCCGGCGCTTTTACGTTCGAAGGACGAATGGTCGACCTGCCCATGCTGGCAGCCGCCCGCAAAGTCCTGACACGCGCCCGGTAAGCAGACAGGCTACTCCGTGCGCACGACCTTGACCGCGCGCTTGGCACGCACGTCGTACAGGTCGGAACGACGGTCGTAAAGATGGCGCACGGTGGCCAGGTCACGCTGCTGCACCAAAGAGGTGATGTCCAGGTCGGTGATGAGCACCGTCTCCACGTTGGCCTCGCTGGTGCCGGCCGTGGCAGACGGCGGAAAGGCAAAGTCGCTGGGTGTGAAGACCGCCGCCTGCCCATAGTTGATCAGGTAGTTCTTGGCCGCCGGCAAATTCCCCACATTGCCTGCAATCACCGTGTAGACAAAATTTTCGACCGCACGGGCCTGGGCAGTGTACCGGATGCGGTCAAAAGCTTTGCGCTCGTCGGTGCTGTACGGGACAAAGATCACCTCGGCCCCAGAAAGCGTCTGCAGACGAGCCAGCTCGGGAAATTCAATATCATAGCCCACCTGAATGCCAATGCGTGCCAGCGAGGTGTCAAAGACCTTGATATCCTCGCCAGGTTCGATGTCAAAATCGGCCCGTTCGATCGGCGGAATATGCAGCGCATCCTGGCTGTAGTGCTGGCCGCTCGGGGTGAAAAGATGGGCGACGTTGTAGATCTCCCCTTCACGCAGCTCAGGCTGTGACCCGGCAATGATATAAAGCCCATGTTTCTCGGCCAGCTCGCTGAAGAGATCGAGGTAGCGGTCGGTCATCGAGGCCAGCCTCCGGATCGCCGCACGCGAGTCGAGATCAGGAGGCATGATCGTGAAAAGCTGGGCAGTGAACAGCTCGGGAAAAAGCAGAAAGTGGGAGTGATAGGTATTGGCGGTGTCGACAAAAAAGTTAACAGTCTGCTCAAATTCCTCCCAGGAGTGGATAGGACGCATCAACCACTGGGCAGCACAGACCCGGATCCGGCGCACAACCCGCTGCAGCGGGGCCGCAGCGATCTTGCGTTTTTCTGGCTGGTAGTTCGGGTTGGCCATGTCCAGCAGCGTAGAGTAGTTCAGGCTGGAATCATCCCACAGAAAATCGAGCAGGATGCGGCGTACCTTGTAGCCGGCGCGCAGATGGGCCGAAAGCGCAGGGTCCGTCATCTCCCCCCCCACGACCTTCTGCACATACTCTTCGGCGGTCATCTTGCCGGCAAACTCGGTGTAGCCCGGAATCCGCCCGTACGCGATCATGCGGCGCAGGTTGTAGCGTTTCAGCAGCCCCACACGTTTTTCGTACAGCGCCTTGGAGATCCCCAGACGCCGATATTCAGGGCGCACGGCAATGTCAGCGCCGTACAACGTGTCACCCGAGGGGTCGTGGGTGCTGAAGGTGCCGCCGCCGGTAATCTCTTCGTAGGTGTACCAGTGGGCGTCGTCGTCGAGCTGCACAATCAGCGACGTGGCATAGCCGACGATCACCCCATCGATCTCGGCCAGATACTGCCCTTCGGAAAAGGCGGCAAACTGCATCTCATACAGGCGTTCAGTGTAATAGGCATTCTTAGGGTACTCTGGGTAGGCAGCCCGGTGACAGACTACGATGCCAGGAATGTCCTCTGCGGTCCAGGCGCGGACAGACACTTTCGGTGTGCGTTTGCGTGTTTTCATAGCCCATCCGTGTTCTGTTGTTCTTCCCAGGCGCGGCGCGCGCTGCGACGGGCGATGTCCAGCCCAAAGCCGCGGCGGGCCAGATAGTCAAAAATTTTCTTCTCCAGCGTGGGCCGGTCCAGCCCCCGCCAACGGGCCAGCGGGCGCTCCAGCGCAGCCCAGGCACTTTCGGCGTCGTCGACTTCCGCGACAGCAGAGCGGATCGTCTCGTTGTCCACACCTTTTTGCCGCAGCTCGTAGGCGACGGCAGCAGCGCTGCGCGGGCGAAAACGGCTGCGGTTCTCCACCCAAAAGGCAGCAAACGCCCCATCGTCGACGTAGGCCTGTTGCTTCAACCTGGCCAGAGCCTCTGCCACGGCCTCGTCACCATGCCCCTGCGCAGCCAGGCGACGTTCAAGCTCGCTGCGGCTGCGCGGCCGCCCGGCCAGAGAGCGCAGCGCCGCCTGATAGGCCTTGTCCGCAGCAGCCTGTGCACACAGCGCTGCGATCTCAGCCTCGTCCAGGGTCTGGCCGCTGTACAGATGCGCTGCTGCCTCCAAGGTGACCCCAAAGGCAAAGGTGCCATCCAAAAACACGCTGACCCGATCCGGGCTGTGGGTCTGCCGGACCAGCGCAGTGACCGTCTTGGCCATCACTTCTGCCCTGCCAGCTCAGGAACCGCTCTCGAGCGCAGCGAGGCCGCCAGCGCCATGAATGCCAGAGTCAGCCCAAGCCCCACTGCCCCGACCGCCACCATCCCGCCCCCGCTAAAAATGGCCCCGGTCGACAGACTGCCGGTGCCGGAGGCCAACGCAACCAACATGTCATTGGCACCTTGGATGCGCCCACGTTCGTGCGGATGCAAGGCGCTGGTCAGCAGCGCCGACCCGGCGACGAAACAAAAACTCCAGCCCAACCCCAGCAAAAAAAGCGCTACCACCAGCGCCAGCAGGTTGGCAGCCTGCATGGCCAGAATGCTGGAAATGACCAGAACTACCGCACCAAAGAGGATCATCGGCCGCGCCCCCAACTGGCCGATCAGCCAGCCGGTGAGAAAGGCAAAACCAAACATGCCGAGCGTGTGCGCCATGAAGACCACAGAGATCTCTCCCGCCGAATGGTGTTCGTGGTGCATGTGGACAGGGGTGATGACCATGATCAGGGTCATCACCAGCTGGCCCATCACCATCGAGCCAACCGCCAACGCCACGGTGTGATCTGTCAGAATTGTCCTGGCACTGCGCACAACCGGGGTGCGGAGGGCCTCCTGCTCGGCGTAGCAACGCCCGAGGTGAAGCGGGTCAGGGCGCAGCAGCACCGCAGTCAGCAGCAGCGAGACCGCCAGCAGCCCGATCCCAAACAGATACGGGCCCGCGTTGGCCTCCAGCCCCCACTGCAGGGCCAGCGCTGAGGTCGGGCCCACCAAAAGCGGCCCCCCCACTGCACCAGCCGTGCCCGCAAAAACGACCAACCCGATCACCCGTGCACGCGCGGCGGGCGCCCAAATCTCTGCCGCCACAAAACGAGACTGCTGGCTGGTCGCCTGGGTCATCCCCATGATGGCCGTGCTGGTGCAAAGCAGCACAGAAGAGAACGACTGCACCGCAAACACCCCGGCAGCCATCCCCAACACACCCGCACCGTAGCCCATCATCAGGCCCAGCCGTCGCCCCCAACGGTCCATCAACCACCCGATCGGGACCGCAAACGCCGCACGGCTGACCAACCCCAAGGTGGTCGGCAGCCCAGCCAGCGCATCGCTGGCGCTGAGCAAAGATGCGTTGACCGAAAGCAGCGTCAACGTCGCAATAAACGCTGCGCTGTAGACGCTTTCGCTGAGAAACAGCGTCCCTGTAATGCGCCGCAAGACAGCGGGCTGCACAGTTGTCATGTCACTCCTCATTCTGCTCCGGACCCGTGTTGTCTGCCCCAAGGACCCAGTCTCTGGATTGTTCGTTCTTTGTTCCAGTATAGCACACGCCAGGGACAGCCTGCGACTGCCCCGCTTCAGGGCTTCTCAAAAGTCGTAAAGCAAGCATGCCGCACCTCTGACCCCAGATGCCCGCGAAGACCGGACATGCAGTCACAGAGCGCACCGACGGCCGGCACCGACGGCCGGCGCCCCAAAAGCGCTGTTCTGCGCCGGGGAGGGCGCTCGTCAGCTTCCGGGGGTGCTTTGCGGGGGAGGCGTCGTCTCGCTGCCAGCGACGGCTCGGGGGGCACGTCCCAAGAGCACCTGGACGATCCGCCGATAGCCTGCCAGACGGCTGCTGCTCTGAATGACCGGCGCCGCAACATTTTCGCTCATGAAGGTGGCTGTGCCCCGCACTGTAGCGAGCGTCTGGCGTGTGTCGTCGATCATCGGTTTCAGCTCGTCCTGCACCATGCGGGTCAGCCGCCAGATCTGCCAGATGAGCACGCCGAGCAACACCCAGACAACAATGCTGGTCAGGGCCAGAAAGATGATCAGGATGTCGCGCACGGTGCCCACGATCATGGTTCCCTCCTGTGGCCCTGTCCAGCCAGATCTCCGGCCAACTCTGCAGCCAACGCCTCAGGCTGGCGTGCAATGATGCCGCCGCCCAGGCAGTGGTCGCCTTCATAAAAGACCGCCCCCTGGCCCGGGGTGACGTCGCGCAACGGTTCGCTGAAACGCACTTCGGCGCGATCGTTCCCCTGCGGGTACAGGATACAGTCGACTGCCTGGGCCTTGTAGCGAATTTTGCACTGAACTCGGCTGCCCGGCGGCGGCGGGACATCCCCTGTCCAGTTGACCCGCTCGGCGGCCAGCCGGTCGCAGCCCAGCTCGGCAGCTGTCCCGACCACCAGCTGGTTGTTGCGATAGTCCAACGCCAGCACAAAAAGGGGTTCGCTGGCGCCGGCGAGCCCAAGTCCTTTGCGCTGGCCGACAGTGTAGCCGGGCAGCCCGCTGTGCTGGCCATAGACCCGCCCGTTCCGGTCGACGATCGGGCCAGGACGCATGGCTTCGGCCGCCCAGGTGCGCAGAAAACGACGGTAGTCGTCGTCGAAGACAAAGCAGAGATCCATCGAGTCATGTTTGGAGGCGATCGGCAGCCCACGCTCGGCGGCGATCCGGCGCACCTCGGTTTTGGGGTACTCGCCGACCGGGAACAGCACGCTGTTCAGCTGGGCCTGGCCCAGCACACTGAGCACATAGCTCTGGTCTTTGGCCGCATCCACCCCTTTGAGCAGCTGGATCTTGCCGCTGGCCGGGTCGCGGCGCAGCCGGGCGTAGTGGCCGGTGGCCAGGTAGTCGGCGCCCAGACGCCGGGCATAGTTGAGCAGGTAGTCGAACCGGATGTGACGGTTGCACTCGATGCACGGATTGGGGGTGACCCCGTGGCTGTACCCCTCGATGAAAAAGTCGACGACCTGCTGTTTGAAGGGCTGCTCGACGTTGATCAGATAAAAGGGGATGTCCAGCGCCGCAGCCACACGGCGGGCGTCGTGGACGCTCTCCAGGCTGCAGCATTTGTTGGCAGAACCTTCGCCTTCACCAGTTTCAGACCAGAGGCGCATCATCACACCGATACAGCGATAGCCTTGTTCGACCAGCAACGCCGCAGCCACCGACGAATCGACGCCGCCGGACATGGCGACGACAACGGTGGGGGGTGGGGTTTGCAAGGAAGTGCTTCTGTCCATACGTCTATTGTACACAAAAATAGCAGGAGAGCCAGCCAACCCGGTCGTCTGGCGCGATCTGCCCTGGCGGTGTTTGCTCAGCGCAGCCGCCGGGCTTTCACATACAGCGTATAGCTCTGCCAACGCACCGTCTGGCCAGAGAGCTGGCGTTCGCAGACCTGGGCGATCTGGGCAATCTCTGCCGGGTTCAGCCAGCCAGCCAGGCGGTCGGTGTAGGCGGGCCTCCCGCTGCGGGCAGGGGTAAACCAGCGCGCCAGGGTGGCAGGTGTGATCGGCTGGTCGTTGGTGTCAAAATGGCCCTCTCCGCCTGCAGCCAGCCCGGCAGCCTGCAGGGCAGCCAGCAGTTCCTCCACATCCCAGTTGACCAGTGGGTCGCTGGCGTCGGCGTAGATCGTCTCCTCCGCAGCCTGCCAGCGGCACAGCAGATCAGGGTCGAGCAGCTGGCCGTCCACCAACGCATAGACCCGCTGGCTGCGTCGCGGCACCCGTTCTGCCAGGCTCAGGATGCCGGCGGGCGCAAGCAGTTGCGCCAGCAGGCGGCTGGCAGCCCCTTTGTCTGGCTCGTCGAGCAGGGCGTTGTAGCCGACGATCGCATCGAAGCGGAGCCCGGCTCCCTGGCTGGGCAGCACGAGAGGCAGTTCCTCCAGCGTGCCTTCCAGAATGTGCGGACGTTCGATCGGCGGGAGCCGCTCGGCAAGCTGGCGCAGCGCCTCCGCATCCCGGCGGCTGCGTGCCAGCGCGTAGACCCCCCCTTCAGGAACTCGGCGCACCGCTTCCCAGGCAAGCAGCCCGCTGGCAGCCTTGAGGTCCAACACCAGGCTGTGGCCGCGCAGCTGGGCAGCGTCGCACACCCGGTCGCGCAGCTGGCCGAGCCGTTCGCCCGCCCCCGAGAGGGTGCGCTGCAGCCAGCGCGCACGCGCCGGGTCGTCGGGCGAGTGCGTCAAAACCTCCCCGCGCGGTTCTTCTGCGTCCAGCATTGCGGCCAGCTG
>JAPLGY010000540.1 GCA_026389955.1 Caldilinea sp.
CGTCCTGAACATCTGCAGGTGACCGCGTTCGGGCAAGGCATTGCGGGGACAGTGGTGCTGGCCGAGCACCTGGGCGACTCGTCGATCCTGCACCTGCGGGTCGAGGGCGTGACCGATCTGCTGAGCGCCAAGATCAGCGCCGGACACAGCCAGATCGCGAACGGTCAGGCCATAGGCGTGCAAGCCGATGCCGCATGGGCGTTGGGATTTGATGCCCAGGGGCGGTTGATCCGATCCTGAGAGAATCCGGACGCGGGAGTCGACGGATGCCGAACCCAGGTGGGTCTGGGAGAATCGAACAAGATCAAAAACCATCGCTCGCCACTGCGACTCGACTGCGATAGATCGTGTTGATACATCCGAAGTGCCTCAGCCATGAGTTCCACGGTGTTAAAGGCAGGGCGGATTCAAGTCTGAAGTGCAACACCCGCGATATCAGTGGATTGTCGCGCCAGTCTTTTCTGCCGCCACCTGCATCAATTCCTTGAAGACCTGGATCGGCGTGCGCCAGTCCAGGGTTTCACGTGGCCGGTTGTTGAGCAGATCGGCCATGGAATCGAGAGCCTCCTGATCATGGATCGACAAGTCCGTACCTTTGGGCAGCATCTGGCGCAGCAAACCGTTGGTGTTCTCGCAGCTGCCGCGCTGCCAAGGGCTGTGCGGGTCGCAGAAGTACACCTTGATGTTCGTGTTGCGCGCCAGTTCGCGGTGACGCGCCATTTCCCGGCCCTGGTCATAGGTGAGCGACTGTCTCAGCGGTTGCGTGATCTGGTTGAGCTTGGCCGTGAAGGCCGCCAGTGCCGACTCGGCCGTGGCGTCCGGCATCTTGGCCAGCAGCACCAGGCGCGTGGTGCGCTCGACCAGCACGCCCACGCTGGAGCGATTGCCCGCCCCCTTGATCAGGTCGCCTTCCCAGTGCCCGGGCATGACCCGGTCATTGACCTCAGGCGGACGCACATGGATGCTGACCATCTCCGGGATCTGCCCGCGTCGATCCTCGCCACCCGAGCGAGGTCGGCGCGTGTTGCGAGCCTGGCGCAGACAGGCCACCAGCGCCTTGCGCAACTCGCCCTTGGGATGCGCATAGATGGCGTTGTAGATGGTCTCGTGCGAGACGTGTCGTTCCGGGTGATCAGGCCACATCCTGCGCAGTGTCCGGGCAATCTGGCGCGGCGACCACAGCCAGGTCAGCAGATGCGAGACAACGCCCCACAAGGCGCCATCGGCATGCAACTTGGGCAAGCGCTTGGCCCGGGTTCGGCGGGCCAACGCCGCCTGCCGTGCCGGCTGCGAGGCATAGCCCTCGGCACTCCTGTTGCGAGCCACCTCACGGCTGACGGAACTGGGACTGCGCTCCAGCACCTTCGCGATCGATCGCAGGCTGTGTCCCTGCTGAAGCAGGCTCGCCAGCGTCACGCGTTCTTCGGGCTGCAGTTGTCGGTATCTCGTCGTCATCTTCACACCTTACCGGTTGGGCAAGGTGTTGCACTTCAGACTTGAATCCGCCTACAAATTAAAAATAGCAATATCTAGGTAATGGCAAGTCAACGGCGCCAACGCCGCTGCGCTGGGCGGTGTTCGGGTTTACAACCCGGCTAGCTTGGCTATATTTCCCCGTCGAAGCGCTGAGCGAATTTTTGCTTCAGTGGGGCGAAGAGGAATCGGCTCTTCATGGCGGCGATTCGCTTGGTGTATGCGCTGTATCTGGATACGACCGAGTAGTGCACTGAGGTTAGTCAGCGTGTTGAACTTCAAATTTGACACAACCGCAGCATGCGGCTTTGAAGTCCTTTTTGATGCGCACAGTCTTAAAGCGCCGAACGCGGAAACAGAGTCGGCGAGCGGCGACCTCCTGACGCGAGTCGGCTTCAGCGACTGGTGAGTCGTATTCATGCGGTCATTGCGACGTTCCAAGAAACAAGACTCGGCCCCTTGTTGTTACACAGCCATCGCTCCACACCAGCAACGATCCCCTCACCGTCTCCGCGAAGTGCAGTGAATGCGGATAGAGGGGGCCCCAGTCGCTCAAGCACGGGCAGTAGCGCATCGGCATTGATACAAAGAACTTCAAAGTCCGCTGAAGGGTTTTCTTCAGTTTCACGCTCAATATGCTTCCAGCACTGACTGTGAAATAGTTGGTTCTCAGGAAGCCTCTGCATGGTTTCGGCGTCATAAGCAGGCGAAGCACGCCACCGATCCTTCAACCTATTACGAGAGATCCCAACATAGCGAATTACCTTATCTGGTCCAACCACCAGATATAAGCAAGGCATCCGTGATTCCCATACTGACTTGTTCAGAACTTCATAACGCGCCTGAAGCCAAGGTCCAATTCGGGCACCCTTCGCTACATTTCGCTTCCACCGACGTCCTCCAATGCCTTTAATTCGAAGAACCGGGGTTGAGGCTTTATATATTTCAGTAGCATGTG
>JAPLGY010000735.1 GCA_026389955.1 Caldilinea sp.
GCCACCGGCACCAGCAGCACCGGCGTCAGCTTGACCAGAAAGCCCAACGCCGCCGCCACCGCGCTGGCCAGCCACCCCCCGCGCCGCCGGCTCACCAGCAGATCCAACCCCCACAACAAAAAAAAGAGGGGCATGGCCTCAAACCAGCCCAGCAGCGTGTAGACCGGCGCAAAGAGCAGCGCATAAAAAACCGCAGCCCGCAGCGCCGCCCCCGCAGGCTGCCCCCCTGCCTCTTCCTCCAGACGCCACGCCAGACGATAGATCAAGAGCAGGTTGGCGATCTCAAAGAGCAGCAGCAGCGCGCCGAACAGCAGGTGGAAAAACAGACGCGGCTCCACCCAGGGGGGAATCCGGCTGGACCACTCGAAGAGGGGCAGCATGACTGCCGGAAACAGCGGCGGATAGGCGGTCCAGAGCGTCTCAAAGGTCGTGTAGCCCATTGCCACCTGGGTCAGCCCCCAGGCGCTGTAGAAGTCGTAGTCCGAGTTGTCGGCGAAGAAGCCCCCCGGACGGAAGAGCAGAATCGCAAACAGGCGAAACGTGCTGAAAAGCAGCAGCAGGGCGAGCAGCCCACTGAATTCGGTGTAGAACTGGCGCAGACGAGCCACAGGCCACCTCATGCAGAAGGCCCGGGAGAGCCCTGGCTGGCCCCAGCCCCCCCGCCAGGGGGGACGACAGAGACGGACCCAGGGGGGGGCACGCTCTCCAGCCGCACACGCTGCAGGAGTTCGCCAAAGCCTGTTGCTGCCGTGATCACCCCGCTGAAGACCAGAAAGCTCCAGTAGTTGATCGCCCGCACCAGCAGGATGGCGGCGCCGATATTCGCCGCCGGCGCTGTCGGCAGCAGCGCAAACATCGCCACATAGGCGGCCTCGCTCTGGCCGATTCCCCCCGGCGTCAGCGGGATGGAGGAGAGCACATCGACGGTCAGTGCCACAAAGGCGCTCTGTTCAAACGAATACTCTGCCCCGACGCTGCGCAGGACCAGCCAGACGACGATTGCGTCGGACAGCCAGATCGCGAAGCTTTCCCCGACGATCACGGCTGCCTGGCGGGGCTGGCGGGCCAGAATCTGCAGACTGGCCGCCAGCTGTCCGGCAAAGTCGACGGTTTTTTGCCAGAAGATCGCCTGACTCCAGCGGCGCAGCCAACCCACTGCTGCTGGCGCCAGCAGCACTCCTCCTGCCAGCGCGGCCAGGACCCCGAGGGCGACCGCATAGCTGGCCAGCAGCCAACCCGGTGCCTCTGTGCGCAGCACGGCCCCGCCGAAGAACGCTCCCAGCCCGACGATCGCCAGCATATCCAGCGCCCGCTCCAGCACAATCGAGCCCATGCCCGCTGCGACCGGCGTGGGGCCGTGGGTGCGCCCTCCCAGCCGCAAGACCCCGATGCGGGCAAAATCCCCCGCCCGGGCCGGCAGCAGTGCACTCAAAAACCAGCCCGCCACCAGCAGGCCGGTCGCATTCAGATAGGAGATCGGATGGCCCAGCAGCTTGAGCAGCAGGGACCAGCGGTGCCCGCGCACGGCAAAGCTGCTGTAATGCAGCAGCAGCGCCATCGCCAGCCAGAGCCCCTCGGCATCCGCCATTGCCTGCAAGGTCGTCGGACCGCCGAACCAGGCCAGCAGCAGCGCCCAGGGGCACACCCCCCGTGCCACCAGGAGCAGAAGTCTTCCCCAAGGAGGCCGAGCAGGCAGGGGAGCAGTCGATGTCGGTTTAATAATTGGTTTGGCGGCGGAAACCACCCCAGCGGGTGGAGAAAGCCACTTTTCTCCTTTTGTGGCACAACGGTTCGCATGGCTGAAACTTTTCGCACACCTCTGCTCTCCACTGACTCCATTTTGCGAAGGAATGGCGCGAATGGCAAATTCTCGGGCAGGACATTCTGGGTTTACCGGTCTTGCACTGGCTGCAGCAGCGCCCAGGCCACGGCCTGCCAGGCGGCCAGGTCGGCCCACAACAGGAAGGCGTCGCTTTGGCCGTGCGCCAGCCCGGCCGCACAGCCGGCGCCGATGCCGACCGCGATCCAGCGCGGCTCCCCTCCTGTCTGCCACTGGCGCCTGAGCGCGCGCACGAACGCGCCCCCCACCAGCGCGCCCCAGAGCAGCCCTCCGACCCCCCAGGTGGTCGCCAGCTCCAGCCAGACGTTGTGTGGGTGTGGCATGTCGACCTCCGCTGCGCCTGTCGGCAGGTAGGCGGGGTACTGCCAGAAAAAGCCTCCAGGCCCCACGCCCGCCCAGAAATGTTCTTGCCACAGCGCCCAGGACGCCTGCCAGACCTGCCACCGCAGCCCCACCGTCTCCCAGTTGACCAGCCGTTCCTGTCCTCCCAGCCAGAACAGAGCCAGCCCCAGCAGCCCCGCCCCGCATGCTGCCAGCAGCGTCTGTCGGCCCCCTCGCCAGGCCACGGCCAGCACAGCCAGCCCTGCCGGCACCCCCAAGAGCAGCGCACCCCGGCTGCCGGTCAGCCAGAGCGCGACGGCCACCCCGACAATCCCCCCCCCCAGCCACCACCGGCCCGGACGCGCAATGAGCGGTAGGGCAGCCGGCCCAGGCG
>JAPLGY010000683.1 GCA_026389955.1 Caldilinea sp.
GATCTGATGACCCTGGGGCTGCTGCCAGAACATCTCTACCAGGGGATCCCAGCGCTTGAGCTGGTGACCAGGCCCCTCACGCCTCCTCCGGTTGGCGCAGGCCCGATGCGCATCGTCGAAACAAGCCCGCAGCGGGTGCGGTTGGAACCGAGCCCCTTCAACAGCAGCTCCCCCCCCTACATCACAGCGCTGGAATTTTGGTCTTCCCCGGATTATGCCAGCATGGTGGCAGCTTTTGACGCACAGCAGCTCGATGGGCTGAGCACCATCCTCCCCATCGATGTCCAGGCGGCGCTGGGGCGCAAGGATCTCCAGATCTTTTCGTCGGTCGAGTCCAGCTACGAGCATGTGCTGCTCAACCTCAACAACCCCAACACCCCATTCTTTCAGGACCGCCGCCTGCGCCAGGCATTGTTGTACGCCATCGACCGGTCAGAGCTGGTCGCCAGCGCCTTGTCAGGCCAGGGACTGGTGGCCGATGGGCTCTTCTCGCCCAATCACTGGGCCCATGTTCCGGCGGTGACCGAATACCCGTACGACCCGGCGCGTGCAGCGTCGCTGCTGGCAGAGGCTGGCTGGCTGGATCAGGACGGGGATGGGGTGCGCGAACAGGAAGGCCGGAAGCTCGTCTTCATTTTGTTGGTGAAAGATGACCTGCGCCATCAGGAGATCGGGGCGCACCTGGCAGCAGATTGGGCGCAGGTCGGCGTGCAGGCCGAGGTGCAGTCGGTCTCTTTCAGCGGGCTGGTCACCGATTTTCTCGGGCAGCGCGCGTTTGAAGCAGCCTTGGTCGACTGGAAACAGACCGGCGACCCCGACCCTTTCCCACAGTGGCACAGCAGCCAGAGCGAAGGAAGCGGCCAAAATTATGGCGGCTGGCGCAACGAAACGGTCGACCCACTTTTGGAGCAGGCGCGTCAAATCACCGACGAGACGACCCGCCAAGAACTCTACGCCCAGTTCCAGTCGATCTACGCGCAGGAGCTGCCCTCTCTCCCCCTCTTCTTCCCGTTCTACACCTACGGCGTCAGCACCCGAGTCCGCAACGTGCGCATGGAAACAATCAACAGCCCTGCCGAACGGTTCGGCACTTTTTCAGAGTGGTATCTCGACTCCCGCCGTGTTCCTGCCAGCCAGGCCCCGGCCGCCCCTGGCCCGGATCCTGGGGCAGAGGAGTCTTCGTAGTTCGTTTGTCGATTTTCTCTGCACAGGCGATTTGACAGTCCAAACGCTCTGTGCTATTCTAAAATCAGATGGCGAAAGAATAAGCCGCAGTGGCGGAATCGGCAGACGCGCTACGTTCAGGGCGTAGTGGGTGTACACCCATGGGGGTTCAAGTCCCTCCTGCGGCACAAGGAGATCCAAATGGGTCTCCTTTTTTTTGGGTTTTCTTTCAGTTGCTTTCCCCAGCCAAGGTATGGTATGCTGGGCCTGCCATGACGACATCGACCGCACGCACTGGGTCAGCACCCAGACGACACAACCCACGGCTCTGGATTCTGGTGGGGGTCATTTTTTGTGGCCTGCTGGTGGCGGGCTACAGAGAGCGGGTTGACCGCCTGGAGGCGGTCCGCCGGCAGCAGGGCGAGCTGATGCAACAGATCGAGCTCGCCCAACAGCGAAGCGTTGCTTTGCGCAGAGAGCTGCAACAGGTGCAGGACCCCTATTTTCTGGCGTTGCGCGCGCGCGAGGAGATGGGGCTGGCTCCGGAGGGAGAACAGCCGATCGTGTTGTTCGATGCAGCTCCTCCCCTACCCCCGGCTGCAGCGCAGGAAGCTGCGCCCGCTGCGGAGACAGAACCCTTCTGGCAGCAGTGGTGGAAGCTGCTCTTTCCAGATTCGTAGCCCGGTTGCCGGCAGGAGATCCTATGGCGCAGACAGCTTTGCTCGACGAACTCGCACGGTGGATCCCTCCAGAGCGTCTGCTGCGTCAGCCAGCCCAGCTGGTGCCTTACGAGTCTGATGCCTTGACCGCATTTCGGTCGCGGCCGGCGGCGGTGCTGCTGGCTGCGACCCAGGAAGAAGTGGTGCAGGCGGTGCGCCTTTGCCACCGCGAGGCCGTCCCCTTCGTGGCCCGCGGCAGCGGAACCAGCCTCTCGGGGGGCTCTCTGCCGATTCAAGATGGGCTGGTCATCGCCCTCAACCGCCTCAACCGGATCCTGCATCTCGACCCAGCCCAGCGCATTGCTGTGGTGGAGCCTGGCGTGATCAACCTGGCGGTCTCGCGGGCGGCTGCACCCTACGGGCTTTACTACGCGCCCGATCCTTCCAGCCAGCAGATCTGCACCATTGGCGGCAACGTGGCGTTCAACTCTGGAGGCGCTCACTGTTTGAAATATGGGATGACCGCCAACCATGTCCTCGGGCTCAAGGTGGTTTTGCCGGACGGCGAGGTGGTCGAGCTGGGCGGTGCCAGCCTGGAAGGGGTCGGGCCCGACTGGACCGGTTTTTTTGTCGGCTCGGAGGGACTCTTCGGCATCGCCCTGGAGATCACACTGCGCCTGCTGCCCAAGCCCGCCCTCTACCGCACCGTGCTCGCCGCCTACGATTCGCTGGAGGCGGCCGGAGAAGCTGTGGCCAGCATTGTGGCTGCCGGTTTGCTGCCCGGGGCCATGGAGATTATGGATGCGCTGGCGATCGAAGCGGCCGAGGCTGCCGTGCAGGCCGGCTACCCGCGTGACGCCGCTGCCCTGCTGATCGTCGAGCTAGAGGGCGAACCGCGGCAGGTCGAAGCGGAGTTTACCCAGCTGCTGCAGGTAGTCGACCGTTCTCACCCGCGCACGGTCTCCGTGGCCAAAGACGACGCCGATCGCGCCCGCATCTGGAAGGGGCGCAAGAGTGCTTTTTCGGCGGTCGGGCGGCTCAGCCCCGACTATCTGGTGCAGGACGGGGTGGTGCCGCGCAGCAGGCTCGGCGAAGCGCTGGCCGCGATCGAGCGGATGAGCCGGCGCCATGCGCTGCGCGTCGCCAATGTCTTTCATGCTGGCGACGGCAATCTGCACCCGCTGATCTTGTACGACGGCCGGGTCGACGGTGAACTGGAACGGGCTGAAGCGCTGGCCGGTGAAATTTTGCAGCTGTGCATCGAGCTGGGCGGCTCGATCACCGGGGAACACGGGGTCGGTGTCGAAAAACGCCAATATATGGCTGCGCTCTTCGCCGAGACCGACCTGGCCGTGATGGCGGAGCTGCGCCGTGCCCTGGACCCTGGCGAGCTGGCCAACCGGGGCAAGATGTTTCCTGACGGCGAGGCTCCTGCGCTGCGGGCCCAGGGCCCCCATCCGCTCGAACGCCTCGGTCTGCTTTCCCGCGAATAACAAAGAGAAGCCGATGTCTGCTCCGACTGTGGTTGCCCCCACCTCCAACCAGGAACTCCAAGAGGCGGTCTGCGCCTGCTCCCACCTGGCTGTGCGCGGGGGCGGGTCGAAACCCGGGCTCAGCCCAGAGCAGCCAGCTCCAGTGACGCTCGATCTGCGCCTGCTGAGCGGGCTGTTGGAATACGATCCAGGAGAATTTACCTTCACCGCCCGGGCGGGCACGCCGCTAAAAACGGTCGCTGCCACTCTGGCCGAGCACGGCCAGTACCTTCCCTTCGACCCGCCGTGGGTCGACCAGGGCGCCACCTTGGGCGGCACCGTGGCGGCCGGGCTGAGCGGCGCCGGCCGGTATCGCTACGGCGGGGTCCGCGACTTTCTGCTCGGCGTCCGCTTTGTCGACGGGCAGGGCCGGCTGGTGCGGGGGGGAGGGAAGGTGGTCAAAAATGCAGCGGGTTTTGACCTGCCCAAACTGCTGGTCGGCAGCCTGGGCCGCCTGGGTGTGCTGGCAGAGGTCACCTTCAAGGTCTTTCCTCAGCCAGAGCAGTACACCACCCTGCGGCTGCCCCAGCCTTCGCTGGAAGCTGCCCTGGCCACCCTGGCCACCTTGGCCCGCTCCCCCTTCGATCTGGATGCGCTGGAGTGGGTCGAAGAAGAAGGGCGTCCTGTGCTCTATGTCCGCCAGGGGGGGCTGGCTGCGCCGCTGGCAGAACGCCAGGCTGCTCTGCGCTCCTGGCTGGGGGGGGGAGAGCCGCTCGCTGCAGCCGACGAGGCCCGCTTCTGGCACACTGCCCGGGAGCTAGCCTGGGTGCCAGAAGGCTCCCTGTGCGCCAAAGTCCCGTTGCGTCTGGCGCAGGTCGCGGCCCTCGATGCGCTGCTTTCCGCGTACGGGGCGCGCCGCCGCTACAGCGCCGGCGCCGCCTGGGCCTGGGTCGCCTGGCCCGCTGCGGCGGCCGAACTGGACCGCGCGCTCAGCCGGCTGCAGCTCAGCGGGCTCCTGCTCAAAGGCCAGGCCCCCTCTCCCTTGCTGGGCATTCGCAATGCCCCGACGCTGGCGGAGCGGATCAAAAGCGTGCTCGACCCATTCAACCGTTTTCCACCGCTCGGATAGGCCTATGCAACACACAATTGCTGTTGAAACCCTCGGCCCACAGGGCGAGGCAATGGTCAAAGCCATCGAAACCTGTGTACACTGCGGTTTCTGCCTGGCGACCTGTCCCACCTACCGGGTGTTGGGCGAAGAGATGGATTCGCCGCGCGG
>JAPLGY010000349.1:0-1340 GCA_026389955.1 Caldilinea sp.
GGGTTTATGTGTTGGGGAAGGCTGCCACGCTCAACGGGCGGGTCGGGGATGTGATGATCCCGAATGTTGTCTACGACGAGCATTCGCAGAATACCTTTCTCTTTCGGAACTGCTTTACGGCGACCGACCTGAGCGGGCTGCTCAACTTTGGCACGGTTTTTGACAACCAGAAGGCGGTGACGGTGCGGGGCACCATTTTGCAGAACCGGCAATTCATGCATGTCTTTTATGAGGAGGGGTACACCGACATCGAGATGGAATCGGGTCCCTATCTCAGCGGGATCTACGAGGATGTCTATCCGCAGCGCTACCCCATCAATGAGATTGTCAACTTGTTTATCAACGTTCCTTATGACATCGGGCTGATTCACTATGCCAGCGACACCCCGATCAGCCGGCGGCAGACGTTGCTGAGCAAGAGCATGAGTTATTTTGGGGTAGATGCCACCTATGCGACCTCGATTGCTGTAATGCGGCGAATTTTGGGCCAGGAGGTGTCGCGCATGAGGCATTTGAAGCGGGGGGGGCAGTTTGCCGGCGAGAAGATGAGGGGGGGGTGGGATGGTTGATGGAGGGGATGGGGAAGGATGCAGGTGAAGGTTGGTTTTGTGATGCCACCCCGCCAGGCGACGTGGGCCTGGCGGTTGACCCATTTTTTGCTTTCTCTGCTTCGTCCTTTTGTCTGTCGGCTGCAGGTGGAGGGGCGGGGGCACATTCCAGTGGAGGGCGGGTATATCCTGACTTGCAACCATACGATGGGTCCGGATTATCTGGTGATCGGCTACTTAGCGCCGCGTCAGGTCTATTTCATGGTCAAAGCGGAGCTGATCGAGCTCAACCGTTGGTTGGGCAGCTATCTGCGCAGTGCCGGCTGTTTTCCGGTGCGGCGGGGAGACGGTGACCTGGGGGCGATCCAGCATGCGATCGACCTGGTGCGGGGCGGGCGGGTGTTGGGGATGTTTCCGGAGGGGACGCGCAGCCGCAGCGGCCAGCTGCAGCGGGGGCGGTCGGGGGCTGCCTATGTGGCGATCCGTGCCCAGGTGCCGGTGGTGCCGGCGGTGGTGATCAACTCGGAGGCGATCGTGCGGCGCAGCAACTGGTTGGATTTCAAGTCGAGGCCGTTGGTGACGGTGCGGGTAGGGGAGCCGTTGTGGCCGCCGCAAGACCCTGAAGATCGCCGTGGGTTGCGTGTGTTCACGCGGGAGATCATGCAGGCGACTGCTGCGCTTTTGCCGGACCAACTGGTGCAGGAGGTGGAGGAGCTGTGAAGTGGCCTGAGGAGGCCACGTGGATGTGGCGGGTGTTGTACGTGGTGGCTTCCTTGATTCGGCCATTTTTTG
>JAPLGY010000349.1:1381-9737 GCA_026389955.1 Caldilinea sp.
GGGGCAGGAAAACGTGCCATTGGTAGGGGGGTGTCTTTATGCCATCAACCACACGATGGGGCCGGACTATCTGCTGGTCGGCTACACGTCGCCGCGCCAGGTTTACTACATGGCAAAGTCGGAGCTGTTTGGCAGGCAGCGTTGGATGGAGCAGCTGGTCGCTGCTGCCGGGGCGTTTCCGGTTCGGCGTGGTCAGGGGGACCGTGAGGCGTTGGAGCGGGCTGTGTTGCTGGTGCGGGGTGGGAAAGTGGTGGGGATGTTTCCGGAGGGGACGCGCAGCCGGAACGGGCGGCTGCAGCGGGGCAAGACGGGTGTAGCGCGCATTGCGTTATTGGCTGGGGTGCCTGTGGTGCCGGTGGCGGTGATCGGCTGCGAGGCGATCGGGCGCGAGGCGTTCACATTCAAGCGGCGTCCGTTGGTGACGGTCTGTTATGGTTGTCCGCTGGTGCTGGAGGGGGACGCTGAGAATGTGGCGGATGTGGAGCGGTGGACGACGGCGGTGATGGAGGAGGTGGCGGCGCTGCTGCCTGAAGAGCGGCGGGGCTATTATGGGGCCGTCGGCGGGGAGGTGGGATGACTGGGGTCTGCGCCAGAGCGCAGACCCCAGTTTTTTAGAGCTTTGCCATCAGCTGGGCCAGCGCGGCGCGGCTGGGGCGGGTCTGTGCTGCGCTGAGCTGGGCGAGGGGTGTATCGGTGATCTGGAGTGTATCGACGAAGCTGGGGGTCTTCGGTTCGATATAAAAAATGCCGGTGAGCAATTTTTGCTGTTGGCGGGCATCTTCGAGTGTGCGGTAGGCCAGGTATTTGTCGGTGGGGTCGTAGTCGTTTCCCAGCCGTTTGAGGACGAGTGAAGAGCCGTCGTGCAGCTTCACCTCGGTTTCGTCGGCGTCTTCGGTGATCTCGATCGGATCGTAGGAAGGGACGAAGCTGAGTTCGTGCAGGGGGATCTCGAATTCTTTGCCGAAGGCGTAGCTTTTGGTGGAGCTTTCGTGGTTGTTGAAAGTGACGCAGGGGCTGATCACATCGAGCACGGCGAGTCCGTTGTGGGCGATGGCGGCTTTGAGCAGGGCATCGAGCTGTTTGGCGTCGCGACGACATCTTGCTGTTTGAGTCCCATTTCCCAGGCGGCGTTGATGATGCGTGCGCTGATGCTGTCGTGTCCACAGCCATTGCAGAGGGTGGAATCGGCGCCTTTGTAGGCAGTTTTTTCCAGGCCGATCAGGTTGAGCTTGGGGGCCCGGGCTGCGGGTGTGCGTGTAGGTGTAGCAGTCATGGGTGGATTCCTCGTTTACTGGGTGATCTGTTCGGTGATCCAGCGGGCGGAGAGGGGCAGTCCGTCGCATTTGGCGGCCGAGACCAGTCGGGTGCTCAGCCCGGGCAGTTCGGTCAGCAGAATTTCGTAGAGCTGGCCGTCGCGGTTATTTTCGACGACAAAGACTTTGTCGTACCTTTCGACAAAGGTGCGCACCTCGCCGTTGATGGGCAGGGCGCGGAGGCGCAGGTAGCTGGTCGGGATCCCCTGGTCCAGCAGGCGGGAGCGGGCTTCGACGACAGCAGGGTGGTTGCTGCCCATGCTCAGGATGGCGATGCGAGCGCCGTCGGCTTCTTGGAGGATGGGGGCAGGGACCAACGAGCGGGCGGTTTCGAACTTGCGTGCCAGCCGCTGCAGATTGTTTTCCCAGTCCGAGGCCCGTTCGCTGTAGGTGGCATAGGGGGTGTGGCCGGTGCCGCGTGTGAAGTAGGCGGCGGCGGGGTGGTCGGTGCCGGGCACGGTGCGGTAGGGGATGCCGTCGCCGTCGACATCCAGGTAGCGTCCCCAGCGTTGGCCGTTGTGTTGTTCTTTGAAGGCATCGAGCTGCTGGGCGGTGAGCACCTTGCCGCGATCGAGCGGTGTTTCCGGGTAGGAGAACTCTTTGGAGATCCAGAGATTCATGCCGATATCGAGGTCGCTGAGCACGAAGACGGGGGTTTGGAGCCGTTCGGCGAGGTCGAAGGCTGTGCAGGCCATCTCGAAACATTCGGTCGGGTCGGCGGGCAGCAGGACGGGGTGGCGGCCGTCGCCGTGGCCCAGGAAATAGGCGGCGAGCACATCGCCCTGGCTGGTGCGGGTGGGCAGGCCTGTGCTGGGGCCCATGCGTTGAATATCCCAGATCACGGCAGGGATTTCGGTGAAATAGCCGAAGCCGATGAATTCGGCCATCAGGCTGATGCCGGGTCCGCTGGTGGCGGTCAGGGCGCGTGCGCCGGCCCATCCTGCGCCGATCACCATGCCGATGGCGGCGAGTTCGTCTTCGGCCTGGACGATGGCGTAGGTAGCTTTTTGGGTCTCTGGATCGCGGCGGGTCTGGGCGGCGTAGGTGATCATCGATTCGGCGAGGCTGGAGGAGGGAGTAATTGGGTACCAGGCTGCAAAGGTAAAGCCAGCGAAGACGGAGCCGAGAGCGCCGGCGGTGTTGCCGTCGATCAGGACGGTTCCTTCGTTGAAGCCGGTCATGCGGCGGACGCGATAGGGCTGGTCGTTGGTCAGTGTTTGCTGGGCCCAGTCGTAGGCTGCGGTCACCATCGACCAGTTGAGCTGGATCGGTTTGGGTTTGCCGTCAAAATTCCAGTCGAGGGCATTTTTGATCTCGGCCATTTCGATGTCGAGCAAGAAGGCGGCCACGCCGACGTAGACCATATTGGCGACGTAGCGCTGCAGGTTGTAGGTCACATCGGCGGCTTTGACCAGGGTTTTGACCGGCATGGGGTAGTACTGGACATCTTTGCGGTGATTGGCGACTGGAAGGCTGTCGTCGTAGAGGATAATTCCGCCGGGCACGACGCTTTCCATATCTTCGGCCACGGTGGCGCCGTTCATGCAGATCATAATTTCGACGCGTTCTCGGCGGGCGAGGAAGCCATCTTTGCTGAGGCGGATGTTGTACCAGGTGGGCAGCCCCTGGATATTGCTGGGGAAGAGGTTTTTGCCGGTCACGGGGATGCCCATTTTGTAGAGGGAGCGGATCAGCAGGTTGTTGCTGGTCTGGCTGCCGGAGCCATTGGCGGTCGCCACGTTGAGATTGAAGTCGTTGTAGACCCATTGGCTGACCTGCTTGGCTTGGGGTTCTTGTACTGTCACACTCATTGCTTTTCCTCCCTGATCAGGGATATGGCGGATAAAAAAGTCGATCGTTTCATACGGTCACAAACTCGGTCACAAACTCAGTCACAAACTCGGTCATAAACTCAGTCACAAACGGTGTCGGACGCACCGGTTGACGCGAAATGGGCGGGCTGTCTGGTTTGCTGGGGTGCTGCGCTGCTGCGTTGGCTCTGCACTTCGAGGGCCAGCCCGCGTTCGTTGAGCAGCTGCATATGTTCGATGAGCAGCTGTTTGCCCTCGGCCACCTGGCCTGCGCAGATGGCATCGACGATCTGTTCGTGGTAGCGCCAGACTGCGCGCAGGTAGCCGTAGTCGGCGTAGGTGTTCAGTTCGACGGCCTCGTAGGCTTCCCAGTAGGCTTCGAGCAAGCCGACTACGAAGGGATTGTCGAGTTGGCGGTAGATGGTCAGGTGCAGGGAGCGGTGTTCCTGGGAGGGGATCTGGATGCGCGGTTCGCTCAGTTTTTGCCAGGCGGCGGCGACCAGTGTGCGCAGGGTGGTGTGGTCTTCTGGCTGGAGCTGGTGGACGGCCTCTTCCCAGTAAGCGGTTTCGAGGTGGGCGCGCAGGCTGCTGAAGGCGGCGAAAAAAGCGGGGTCGATGGCGAGGGCGGAGAGGAGGCTGAGCCGGACCGCAGGCAGGAAGCTGTATTCTGTGCGGTTGATGCCGCGGCGTGGGCTGGCTTTGACCAATCCCAGCATGCGGGCCACCTCGAACTGTTCGCGCAGCTTGCCCATGCTGATGCCGGTTTCGGCGCTGATCTCCGCCAGCGCTGGCAGCCTTTCTCCGGGCGGGTGGCCGTTAGCCAGCAGGTAGTGCAAAAAATCGGACTCAGTTTTTGGAAAAATCATAAAAAAATATAATTAATATAATTATTACAAATGATTACAGAAAAATAATATCACAGCTTCGAGGGAAAGTCAACTGTGGAGGGAATTGCGGGGAATTGGGAATTGAGGAAGGCGCCCGCCACCGAGCGGGCGCCCTGGGGTGGGTTCAGCGGTCGGTGGGGTCAGCGGTCGGTGGGGTCAGCCAGGTAGGTGGCGGCGGTGCCGGCCAGCAGTGCGACGGCGGTGGGCAACATGCGTTCGTCGAAGTCGAAGGTGGGGCTGTGGTGGGGGCTGTGGAGGGGGCCGGCGGGGTCACTGGCGCCGACCAGGGCGTAGCAACCGGGTGCGCGCATCAGGAATTCGGACATATCTTCGCCGACCATGGCGGGGGGGATGGCGGTGATCTGGCTGGCGCCGACCAGCTGGATGCCGACCTTGCGCATCAATGCGGCGCCGGCTTCCGAGTTGCGGGTTGGCAAGACGGCCGGGGAGAAGATGAGTTCGCAGGTCGCGCCGTAGGCGGCGCACACGCCTTCGGCGACGGCGCGCATGCGGTGCACGAGTTGGTCGCGGACAACGATGTCGAAGGAGCGGATGGAGCAGCTCAGTTCGGCCCGTGCGGCGATGACATTGCAGATGGTGCCGGCATGGAAGCTGCCCACGGTGATCACGGTGGGGGTGGTGGGGTCGATGTTGCGGGAGACGATCGTCTGCCAGGCCAGCACGATCTGGCTGGCGACCACGACGGCGTCGACGGTTTCGTGGGGCATGGCGCCGTGGCCGCCGACGCCGTGGACGACCAAATCGACGCGGTCGGCGCCGGCCATCAAGGGGCCTGGTTGGATGACGAGTGTGTTGAGGGGCAGGCGGCTCCAGAGGTGGATGCCGAAGGAGGCTTGTGGGGTGGGGGGGGCCAAGACGCCATCTGCGATCATGGCTTGGGCGCCGCCCAGTCCTTCTTCGGCGGGTTGGAAGACCAGTTTGACGCGGCCGGCGAGTTGGTTGCGGTGTTGGCTGAGCAGTTGGGCCACTCCCATGCCGATAGCTGTGTGGCCGTCGTGGCCGCAGGCGTGCATGACGCCGGGGGTTTGTGAGCGGTAGGGCAGGTCATTTTCTTCTTGGATAGGGAGTGCGTCCATGTCGAAGCGGACCAGGACGGTGGGGGCATCGAGGGGGAGTGTATCCGGTTCGACGACAGCGACGACGCCGGTTTTTCCGACCCCGGCGGTCACCTCCAGCCCGAGCGAGCGCAGGTGTTCGGCCACGACGGTGGCGGTACGGATCTCTTGGAAGCCCAGTTCGGGGTGGCGATGAAAGTCGCGGCGCCAGGCCACCAGCTGTTCGAAGATCTGGTGGGCTTCGGTTTGAAACGTTTGGATCAGGGACATGGCTCGCTCCTTGGTCGAGTGTTCTCTGCCGGTGTTCTCTGCCGGTGCTGTCGGTGGGAGGGGAGAGGAGGCAGGGAGTCAAAAAAATTATGTGGGACCTTGTTCGACGCCGTCGTAGATAGCATGGACTTCGCTGCCGTGGAAGCGGGCGGTCTGGCCGGTAGGGGGCAGTGCTTCTGCGTAGAAGAATTGGGGGAGTTCGTCGTCGTCGGCGGTGAAGCCGGCCTGGCGGTTGAACTCGCGTTCGTAGTAGAGGGTCTGGCGGCCGAGTTCTTCGAAGAAGCTGGGGGTCAGTCCGGCATCGTGGGCGGCGTTGAGGGCGTCGGTGAGAAATTGGAGATTGACATTGGTGACGCTCTGGCCAAACATACAGAAGCCGAGCGAGTCATTGGCGGCCACCTTGATCTGTTGTTTGAGGCTGAGGTCGAGCAAGGTTTCCAGGTCCATGTCACGGGTTTTGAGGCGGGGGAGGTTGCCGGCGGTATGGTCGGCGCCTTGGGCGGTGACCATCATGGTGATGCCGGTGGCTTCGACCACGCGTGGGTCGTAAGCGGAGATGGCCTGTTTTTTGATCACGGGCACGCGTGCTACCTGGTATTTTCTGCCGACAGCGGCGGTGCCTTGGGCCCAGAGCCGTCCTTGTTCTGAGCCGTTGCGGATTTCGGCCAGCGCCTGGGTCATCCAGTCGACGTCTCCGAAGGGGGCGAGGCCGGCCTCCATGAGTACGGCGAGGGTGGCGCCGGTTTCGATGGTATCGACGCCGAGGTCGTTGGCGATCCAGTTGAGTGCGGCGAGGTGGTCTGGGTCGTGGATTCCGCAGTTGGTGCCGAGCAGGCCGAGGGTTTCGTACTCGACGGGGGAGACGACCTCTTTGCCGTCGGCATCGAAATAGACATTGCTGCACTGGATGGCGCAGCCCGGCATGCAGGGATGTGTCTGCTGGCCGCCGCGGCGGGTATTGAGCTCGCCGATAAAATCGCCGCCCATTTTGAAGGGTTCGCCGGGCTGGGTCTGGCTGCCGGCGGAAAAATTGTGGACGGGCAGCCCGCCGATGTAGTTTTGGTAGTCAGCCATCCCCATGGTGCCGACTTTGTTGTAGAAATTCATGACGATCGAGTCTTCGCGCAGCAGGCGGGTGTACTCTTTGCTGCTGGCGGCGACTTTTTTGGGGTCGCCGAAGGGGGGGGCTTTGTCGAGGTCGACCAGGATGGCTTTGATGCGTTTGGAGCCCAGCACGGCGCCGACGCCGCCGCGTGCGGCCAGGCGGGAGGGGCGCAGCTCTTTGTCGCTGAAGGCGATGCCGGCGATCAGCCCCTGGTATTCGCCGACGGGTCCGCAGAGGGCGAGGGCGATCTTGCGTCCGTACTGTTGGTAGATCAGTTCGGCTGCGGCGTAGTTTCCCAGGCCAAGGAAGGGGGTGGCGTCCTCGAAGGTGATCTGGCCAGTTTTGTGCAGGTGCAGGATTGTCCAGTGGGGGGCTGCGTTGTGGAGGGTGAAGCCGGCGACGCGGAGCTGGCCGAGTGCGTAGCTGAAGGTGCCGCCGCCGTTGGCCTCTTTGATGCCCCCGGTCAAGGGGCTTTTGCAGCCGACGCTGGTGCGGTTGGCATTGGAGAAGGTGGTGCCGGCGAACGGGCCGGCGGAGAAGATGAGCGGGTTGGCTGGGGAGAGGGGGGCGACCCCTGCCAGCCCGCGTTCGACCAGGGTTTTGGCGATCAGGTAGCGGCCGGCCAGGATGATTTCCCGTCCGTGCAGCGTACGGGAGCTGACGGTCTGGGTGGAGAGGTCGATTTCGTAGTAAGTTCGCATCGTGAGACTCCAGTTTGTCGGATCGAGTGCGGGCTGAAGCGGTCTTCAGCCTGGTTCGCAGACGGATCGTTGCAGACAAGAACCAGAGTATATCACGGTTTGGGCGGGTGGACCAACTCGGCGGGGGGGTGCCGCAGCAGCAGTGCAGCCACGAGTGCGAAGCCGGCGGCCCCGACTGCGCCGGCAACGGTGGGGCCGAGCAGGACGTTGGGGGTGCCGGTGAGGCAGAGGGTGGTGATGGCTGCAAAGCCGTTGAGTGCGCCATGGCCGATGACTGCCGGCCACACGCTCTCTCCTTTCAGGGTCAGCCACCCCAGCCAGACGCCGACCACAAAGGTCATCCAGCACATCATCAGGATGCCGGACCCGGGAAAGCCGGGGTAGTTCAGCCCGTAGTTGTGTCCCAGCGCGATCACGGGGGCGTGCCAGAGGCCCCAGATGAGGCCCATCGCCACCATCGTTTTGCGCCAGCCCAGGGGGAGCAGTTTGGGCTGCAGATAGGCTCGCCAGCCGAATTCTTCGCCAAAGGTGAAGAGGCCATTGATCAGCGGGGCGATCAGGATGGCCTGCAGAGACTGGAGCAGCACCAAGGTTTCGACGGGGATGGGCAGCGGCTGCCCGGTGGCTTGCTCGATCAGCTGGCGAGCAGCCGCCAGGGTTGGGTCAAACTGGGCAGGAAAGAGCAGGTAATAGGTGGCCCCTCCGACCAGGATGAGCAGCGGTGTGCCCAGCCAGGCCAGCGCCCAGAAACGCCAGCGTCCTTTGCGCAGCTGGGGGCGCAGCCCGAGATCCTGCCAGCCTTCGTGTGTGATCCACCGGGTCAGCAGGTGGGCCAGGGTGGGTGCAGGCATGACCACCCCGGCCAGCAGCAGCAGTGGCAGGTTGATGCCAGCCACGAGGGTCGGGCCGGCCAGCCCGCCGGTCAGCGCGATGGCCAGGCTGGCACTCCAGGCGATGCTGAAAGCCAACAGCAGAAAAATTGTGATCCTGCGGCGGTCGATCGAGCTGGGGATCATTTGAACGCCTCCTGACGCGACTTCGATCCATCTGGCCTTTTCTCAAGAGATGCCCGGGCCACCTGTTGCTGTGTCTCCTGGCCCATCGGGTGCCTGGCGTACCCAAAAGGGCGCGGCCCGCTTTTGGCACGAGTGTTAAACCAATTTTACCGTTTCTGTCGAAAAATTGCACTCTGC
>JAPLGY010000387.1 GCA_026389955.1 Caldilinea sp.
GATCTTGCCCGAGGCACGCGGCGTCTCCCCGGAAAATGAGCTGCGCATCGCGTTCACCGCACCGGTGAGCGAGACGCTGCTCTATGCGGCCCTCCGCATCGAAGGGCTGCTGACCACCACACAGGTCATCAGCTACACCTACACCGACCTTTACGAACTGACCGGCGGCTTCGAGCAGCAGGTCGATCTCTCCCCCCTGCCCGGCTACAACACGCACCTGATGCTCAATTGGTACAAACAGCCCAATACAACCTACACCGTCACCGTCGACAGCCGCGTCGCCGACGCCTACGGCAACCTGCTGCCCGAAGATTTTGTGATGCACTTCACGACCGGCGACTTCCCACCGCTGGTGCAGATCGACCTCGACCGCTTCACCCACTACAGTGCGATCACGACGACGATCGTCGGCGTGCGCTATCGCAACCTCGAAAGCATCGACGCCAGACTCTACCGGCTGCCGCTGAACGATCTGTTCCAACTCGCAGGCGAAAATCAATGGTCGATCTGGGACAGTTATGTCGTGCCCGACCAGCCACAGAATCTGGTCTGGGAACGCAGCTACACGCCCGAGGGGGGCGACAACGTCATCGCCAAAATGGGCATCAAGCTGACAGCGGCTCAGCCCGGCGGTGGCCCTGAAGAACCGCTCCCCCCCGGGGTCTATCTGCTGGACGTGCGCGACCCGACCAGGGCCCAAGAGGATGGTTCGCCGGGTGTCCAGCGTGCTGTACTCATCCTCACGAACCACAACCTGACCTTCAAGCGCTCGCTGCAGGGAGACAGCCTGGCCTGGCTCACCGATTTGGTGAGCGGTCAGCCTGTTGAAGGCGCCCCCGTCACCTTTACCCGGGAGGGCTCACCGCTGGCGCAGGGGGTCACCGACGCCGACGGCAAAACGCTGGCCACACTCAACCTGACGCAGGAGGAGACCTGGAAGCCCTTCTTTGTCTATACCGGCGCACCCGGCCAGCCCGACTTCGCCGTCGTCTCGTCGGAATGGGCGGAGGGAATCCAACCGTGGTCGTTCAACCTCGACACCAGCGGCCTCTCCGACCTGCGTCTGGTCTATGTCTACACCGATCGGCCGATTTACCGCCCCGGCCAGCAGATTTTCTGGCGCGGCATCTACCGCATCCTGGAGAACGACCGCTGGACGCTGCCCCCTGCCGGGCTGTCCGCAATCATCAACATCAACGACGGCATGGGCAATCTGGTCTCGACCACGCGCGTGCCAGTCGGCGAGAACGGCACGATCCACGGCGATTTCACGCTGGCCCCTGACGCGCTGACCGGCTATTACAGCATTAACGTGCTGGCGCCGATCGACACCGAAGCCTACCACCAGGCGAGCGGCTCCTTCCAGGTCGCCGCCTATCGCAAGCCAGAATTCCAGATCACCGTCGCAACCGACCAGCCCGACTATCTCCAGGGCGAGACCATCCAGGTCACAGTCCAGGCCGACTATTTCAGCGGTAGCCCGCTTGTCAACGCCCCGGTCGAGTGGCGCATCGCCGGCTACAATTTTGTCTTCGCTTGGGCAGAAGCGCCGACCGGACGCTTCTACAGCTTCGAGCCATTCGATCCGGAGCGGCCCGACTATACCCCCTACGACGGCTACCAGGGGCTGGTGCAAGAGGGACGCGGACAGACCGACGCCAATGGAACCTTCGTGGTGGAACTGCCCGCCGACCTGGGGGCTACGCTGGCCAGCCAACGCTGGACCCTGGACGTGACGATCACCAGCCCAACCCAGCAGGCAGTCTATCAGTCGACCAGCTTCCCCGTCTATCGCGGCGAGTATTCCATCGGCCTCAGCCCGACAAGCTATGTGACAGAGGTCGGCGCCCCCGCGACGATCGACGTTGTCAGCGTGCGCCCGGACGGGACGATGTACGCCGGCGCCGGATTGACGGTCGTCGTCTACGAATATGTCTGGAACAGCCTCTACGAACAGGCCGAGGACGGCAATTTTTATTGGAAATCTTCGCCGGAGCGCACACCCGTTTATACAACCACGGTCACCACCGACGATCGAGGCCTGGCAGCGTTCGACTTCACCCCTGCCAAGGGCGGCCAATACCAGGTGACCGCGACAGGGGAAGACACGCTCGGCAATACGATCCGCAGCGCAGTCTTCCTCTACGCCAGCGGCGGCGACGATTTCGTAGCATGGCCGCGACAGAACAACGACCGTATCGAGCTGGTAGCAGACAAAAAGCGCTATGCGCCGGGTGAGACGGCCAGCATCCTGGTGCCAAACCCCTTCGTCGGCGCGGTCAAAGCGCTGGTGACGGTCGAACGCGGCGGCGTGCTTGAGAGCCGCGTCGTCGAGTTCACCAGCAGCAGCGAGACCCTCGAAATTCCGGTGACCGCCGCGCACATCCCCAACATCTTCGTAGGGGTTGTGATCGTGGCGGGCCTGGACGAAACCAATCCCGTACCGGCAACGCGCGTCGGCTATATCAAGCTGGCCGTGGACACCGCCGAGAAAGAGCTGCACATTGAAGTGCAGCCCTCGTCAGACCTGGTGCGTCCGGGGGAGACGGTCACCTACACACTGACCGTGCGCGACAGCGGCGGTGCCCCTGTCGCCGGCGCCGAAATGAGCCTGGCCCTGGTTGACAAGGCTGTGCTCGCGCTGGCAGGCGGCTACGGCACGGAACAGAAGCTGGTCGACATCTTCTACTACCAACGCCCACTCGGCGTCAACACCGGCTCGCTGATCGTCATCAACAAGGATCGTGTCAGCCAGCAGCTGGCCGAAGGGGGCAAGGGCGGAGGCGGAGGCGACGGCTACAGCGGCCCCGAAGTGCGTGAAGACCTGGCCGACACCGCCTACTGGCGCGCCGATGCAGTCAGCGACGAGAACGGGATGATCGAGTTCAGCGTCCCTCTGCCCGACAACCTGACTACGTGGACGCTGCTGGCCAAGGCAATCACCGCCGACACGCGCGTCGGCGAGGCGATGAACGAGATCGTCGCCGCCAAGAATCTGCAGGTGCGCCCGCGCCTGCCGCGTTTTTTGACCGCAGGAGACCGCGCCGTGATCGGTGCAGTCGTGCTCAACGGCGGTAAACAGACGACAGAGGCAGGGGTGTTCCGCTACACGATAAGCGGGGCAAGTGTCGAAGGGGAGAAGGAGGGGGTATTGGGCGCGCTCAACCCAGGTGACTTTGCAACCTTCGATATCCCGATCGCGCTGGAGGGCACACCAGCAGCAGTGGTAGTGACGATGACGGCAGTCGCCGGCGACCTGTCCGACGCCATCCGCATGGAAATTCCGATCGTACATTACCAGACGCCAGAGACAGTCGGCACCAGCGGCATAGTGGCTGGAGAGAGCGTGGTCGAGGCAGTCTATGTGCCTGCCGACGCCACCGAGGACGGCGAGCTGAGCGTGACGCTCGAGCCAAGCCTGGGTGCCGGGCTGCTCGCAGGTCTGCGCGCGCTGGAGCACTTCCCCTACGAATGCAACGAGCAGACGGTGAGCCGCTTCCTGCCCAACCTCTTCACGGTGCGTGCACTGCAGGAGCTGAAGATCAGCGACCCTGACTTGGAGCGCAGCCTGGGCTACCAGCTGGGCATCGGCGTGCAGCAGCTTATCAGCCGCCAGAATCCCGACGGCGGGTGGGGGTACTGGCCCGGCCAGGAAAGTTCGTCCTTTGTCACCGCCTATGTGCTCTGGGGGCTGAACGGCGCCGACAGGCTCGGTTATCCGGTCTCGTTTGACAACCGCAGCCGTGCAGCAGACTATCTGAACAACCAGTTCGTGGCGCCGACGGACGCGACGTACGACTGGCAGCTCAACGAGATGGCGTTCACACACTACGTGCTGGCAGAGATGGAGAACGGCGATGCCGGGCGCATGAGCACACTCTACGAAGAGCGCGAGCGGCTGGCAGTCTATGGCAAGGCATTTCTGGCATTGGCGATGCATGCCATCGAGGCCAGCGACCCACGCGTGCAGACACTGATGGACGACCTGGCCGGTGCAGTGACTCTGACTGCGGCGGGTGCGTCGTGGCGGGAAGAGACGATCGACTTCATGACGCTGGGCAGCGACACCCGCTCGACTGCAATTGCGCTGGCTGCATTCGCACAGATCCGACCCGACGCGCCGATCCTGCCCAACGTGGTGCGCTGGCTGATGCGCGCGCGCACCGCCGGTGTCTGGGCGACGACGCAGGAAAACGCGTGGAGCATCATCGCTCTGACCGACTATATGGTGCAGACCGGCGAACTTGCAGCTGACTACGTCTGGCAGACAACGCTCAACGACGCCGAACTGGCAAGCGGGACATACGACAGCACCAACATTCTGGCGTCGACGACGCTGCGCAGTGCGATCCCAGAACTGCTGCGCGACGAGGCGAACCTGCTGCACATCCGCCGCAACAACGACAGCGGCCAACTCTACTACACAACCTACCTGGCCTACAACCTCGACGCGCTGGCGGTGGCGCCGCTGGAGCGCGGCCTCGTCGTCGACCGGCGCTTCAGCCTCGACGCCGAAACGGTAAGCCGCGCGGCCGTCGGCGATCTCATCAGCGTCACCGTCACCCTCGTGGCGCCGACCGACCTCTACCACGTGATGGTGGAGACGCCGATCCCGGCAGGCGTGGAGCCAGTCGATCCGAACCTGGCGGCAGTCTCGCCCGACTTCCTGTACGGCCCCCCGGAACTGACGCCGGTCAACCCAGCAGCGGGCGGCGTCTGGACGCCGAGCTTCATCGACTCTCGAGACGACAAGGTGACACTCTTCGCCACCTATCTGCCCGCCGGCGCGTACGAATACACCTTCCTGGTGCGCGCCTCGCTCCCCGGCGAGTTCCGCGTGCTGCCAGTGCATGGGGAGATGATGTACTTCCCAGAGGTGTGGGGGCGGAGTGGGGGCGCGCTGTTTACGATTACCCAATAAAGACGGAGGAGCATGGTATGCGCCGGCAAGCAGAGCAACTGTTTCGATTTGCGTGATATCGTCGGTCTATGGGAAACTTGATTCGTGATTGGTTCGATGCGGACAAGTTCAGCTGTTGACCGAATGCGAGAAATCTGACACAGCATGCCTATACAGACTCACGATATCTTCCGTGATTTGCCGGCGTATACCGGGAAAAACTTGCCCGATACTCGAAGACTTGAACGGGGCAACAAGAGCTACTTTTTCGTGCTGGAAGAGTGCGTCGCCGCCCAAAGATACTCAAGGCCCATAGGGGCGCCTGTACATGACCCTATGGGCACAGACGGTGCCGCCTCTTCCCTCTCTACAGCATACCGCCAGCGAAGCCGGGTGCAGCGATGAAGCCCTTGCTCGACAAACTCACCCTGAAAGCCATCAACAGCGGCGTGTGCAGCGGACACAACCGCTGGATCACCGGTGCTGCCGCCCCGATCACCTCCGACAACCCGACGACTGGCGCAGCGATCGCGCAGGTGATTCCTGCCGACGCCGCTGCCTACGACACTATCGTTGCCGACGCGCAGACGGCTTTCCGGCAGTGGCGCAGCGTGCCAGCCCCCAAACGAGGCGAGGTGATTCGCGACCTCGGTGCTCTCCTGCGCGAATACCGCGAGCCGCTGGGCGAACTGGTCTCGTTGGAAACAGGCAAAATTCGCGCCGAAGGAGTGGGCGAGGTGCAGGAGATGATCGACATCTGCGATTTTGCCGTCGGCCTCTCGCGCCAGCTTTACGGACTGACCATGCACTCCGAACGCCCTGCACACCGCATGTACGAGCAGTGGCACCCGATCGGACCTATCGGGATCATCACTGCCTTTAACTTCCCGGTTGCAGTCTGGTCGTGGAACGCCGCGCTTGCGGCGGTCTGCGGCGATACAATGGTCTGGAAACCAAGCGAGCTGGCGCCGCTCTGCGGGGTCGCAGTGCAGCACCGGCTGAGCGGCGTCTTCACACTGGCGGTCGGCACCGTCGGCCAACGCATGGCAGAGGATGCGCGGTTGCCGCTGATCTCCTTCACCGGCTCGATCCCAACCGGGCGCCGTGTGGCACAGACCGTCGCCGGTCGTCTCGGTCGCTCGCTGCTGGAATTGGGCGGCAACAACGCCATCCTCGTCTCGGACAAAGCCGACCTCGATCTGGCCACACGTGCGATTGTCTTCGGTGCGGTCGGCACGGCAGGGCAGCGCTGCACGAGCACGCGACGCATCATCGCGCACGAAACCATCGTCGATGAACTGGCAGCGCGGCTGGTCAACGCCTACCAGCAGGTGCGTATCGGCGACCCGCTGCAGCCAGGCACGTTGATGGGGCCGCTCATCACCCTGCATGCCGTCGAATCGATGGTACGCGCCATCGAACGCGCAATGGCTGACGGCGGCCAGTTGCTCACCGGCGGCAGAGCACGCCCCGACATCGGCGCCCGCTTCGTCGAACCGGCAATCCTCCGTATGCCGGCGCAAAGCGCAATCGTGCGCGAAGAGACCTTTGCACCGATCCTCTATATCCTGACCTATCGCACCCTGGAGGAGGCTATCGAGTTGCACAACGGTGTGACGCAGGGACTCTCCTCTGCGATCTTCACCGACAGCCTGCGCGAGGCAGAGCAGTTCCTTTCAGCCGGTGGCTCAGACTGCGGC
>JAPLGY010000322.1 GCA_026389955.1 Caldilinea sp.
GCCAGAGGCGTGCTGGTTGCAGCGATCTGCTGCATCCCAAGCCTGGCAGCGGCACACGGCGGCGGCACCCCTCAAATCACCGATCTGCCCGCAGGCCCTTACCGCTTGTTTGCCTGGACCAGCCCTGACCCCTGGCGGGCAGACAGTGCCGCCCACATCACGGTGGCAGTCACACGCGTCGACGACCAAGGCCAGACCTTTCCGGTAGCCGGGGCAGCGGTGCGTGTGTGGCTGACAGCTGCCGACGAAGCAGCACAACGGGTGGAGCTGGCTGCGACGCCGGTCAGCGCAGTCGCCACTGGTTTCTACGAGGCTGACCACCCCCTGCCCGCTGCGGGCCCCTGGGAGGTCTCAGTCCTGGTCCAAGGCGAAGAGGGCAGTGGATCGGTCTCTTTTGCGATGCGCGCCGAGCCGGCTGCCGCCGTCAACTGGCCGCTTTGGATCGGTACGGCAGTGGCCTTGCTGGCCCTGACCGGCATTCTGGGCACACGCCGCCCTCCCCTTGCAGCAAAAATCGCCGGTGTCCAGCCGGCGCCACAGTAGACAGGAACTCCATGTACCTACTCAAATTGTTCAGCCGCCAATGGATTTTGTGGACAGTCGCTGCTGTGCTGATGATGGCACTCTTTGTCCGGCTTGGCTTCTGGCAGCTGGATCGCCTGGAACAGAAACGGGCATACAACACCATATTGTCGACACGCTGGCGCCAGGAGCCTTTCGACCTGAGCCAGGAATCGCTGCCCACTGCGGGCTGGGTTCCATTCGACCGCAGCGCCCCCCAGTTCTGGCCCGAACTTGAAGAACCTGCGGGAGCGCCGCTGCTGGGGCTGCTGCGCCCCTCTCAAACCACACCAGGGGAAGGGCCGTCTACCCCACAGGCGGAATGGTACCGGATCGACATCTCCGCCATCCAACAGCAGATGCCCTATCAACTGGAGCCGGTCTGGCTCCAGCAACTGCCCGAGCCGGCCCGACCGCCCGACCGCCTGCCCATCCGCGAAGAGCCTACAGCACTCGACTCCGGCACCCACCTGGCCTACGCCGTGCAGTGGTTTTCGTTTGCTGCCATCACAGGCTTTGGCTATATAATGCTGGTACGATTTCGCGAACGGCGGCTTGTGGCAGCTCCGCACACCCCACACCCAGCTGCCGATGCTGACGACGGTGAATCGGCAGACCCACAAACCCCTGCACTGGCCTAGACGCGCTGGACGTGCCGACGCAACAAAGCGGTGAAATACAAAAAGCCATGTTGAAAAGTACGAGTGCCCAATCCCCTCCCTCTGTCGAAACCGAACCGACGCGCGCCCCAGCCCAGCTTCGGCTGGCCGTCAACGACTATGTGATGCTGACCAAGCCGCGCATCATCCTGCTCTTGTTGATCATCACCTTGGTCCCGATGTTTCTGGCTGGCCCCTCCGCACCCGGCGGCTGGCTGATCCTCTGGACGATGGTCGGCGGTTTTTTGGCCGCAGGGGGGGCCAATGCCCTCAACCAGTTTGTCGACCGCGATATCGACCATGTGATGGCGCGCACGCGGCTGCGCCCTCTGCCGGGGGGACGCATGCGGCCAGCCCAGGTGCTCATCTTCGGAAGCCTGTTGGGCGCCGCCAGCTTCGGACTCCTGTGGTGGCAGGTCAACCTGCTGGCCGCAACGATCGCCTTGTCTGGCCTGCTCTTTTATGTCTTTGTCTACACGCTTCTGCTCAAACGGACGAGCACGCAGAACATCGTGGTCGGAGGGCTGGCCGGGGCGGTGCCGCCGCTGGTCGGCTGGGCAGCAGTCGCCAATGAGATTTCGCTGCTGCCCTTGTTGATGGTCGCCATCGTGTTTTATTGGACCCCACCCCATTTTTGGGCGCTGGCGCTGATGCGCCAGAAGGAGTACCGTTCTGCTGGGGTGCCGATGCTGCCGGTGGTCGTCGGGGAACGTGAGACCCACCGGCAAATCGTGCTCTATGCCGTGCTGCTGCTGCTGGCCAGCATACTTCCCGTCTTTTTGTCGTTGCTGGGCCCCTTCTACCTGGTGCTGGCCCTGCTGCTCAACGGCATCTTTGTGTGGCAGGCTGTTGACATCTGGCGTTACCCCAACAACACCCACATCTGGCGTCTCTACAAATTCAGCCTGCTTTTTTTAGCCTTGCTCTTTTTGGCGATGGGACTGGACCGCCTGTTTTACAACGTGCCGTCTGGGGCCGTCGATTTTGTCTGGCGCCTCGGATAGCTCTCAGGCAGGGTCGACCCAGACCGGTTCTGGCTGGAGCGTCGGGGCAGGCCGGGTGCCAGGATCAGGGTGTCCGCTGCCTTCCAGCCGGCTGATGGCACGCACGTGCATGTCCTGTTCGCACACGATCTGGCAGGAAAGGCGTACCCCACTCAACCCGCGCTCCGCCAGTTTGCTTTTTTCCGCGGCCGTCATGGCAGCCGGTTCGCCGGCCAAAAATTCTACCCGACAGGTCGTGCAGCGGCTGTTGCCCCCGCACGCATGCAGCTGGTCGACCCCAGCCTCGTCGACCAGCGCCAGCACCAGCCGTTTTCCTGCTGGGACGTCAAAAGTTCCATAATTTTCTACAGACAGTTTTGGCATCGCACTCCCCCTTTGATTGAGGCCAGACAGCCGCAAACCCCATGCAGGCTGGCCAAGTTGAACTTCCAATAGACATCTTGTATCTTTGACCGAATTGGGCTCGATCGTTGTATGATTGTTCACATTTGGCCAGCAATTCGCACAGATTCTGGTTGGACACGCAGGCTGAAAAAAACAGGAAACACTGCATGAAGCGACCGACACAGCAGCTGCGCCCTGCGGGGATGGCTGCCTTCAGCTGGATCTGGGCCGGCCAGTTTGTCTCTCTCCTGGCCTCAGCGATGACACGCTTCGCCCTGACCATCTGGGCCTTTCAAGAAACTGGACAGGCCACGGCGCTGGCGCTGGTTGGTTTTTTTGCCTTTGCCCCAACCGTTCTTTTCAGCCCGCTGGCCGGTGCGCTGGTCGACCGCTGGAACCGCAAACTGGTTCTGATCCTGAGCGACCTGGCCGCCGGGCTGGCCACCGTTGCGCTGCTGTTGCTTTACAACGCCGGCGAACTTCAACTCTGGCATCTGTACGTCGCCAATGCCTTTGCTGGTACCTTCGAGGCCTTTCAATTCCCAGCCTTCTCAGCGGCCATGAGCCTGATGGTCCCCCAACAGCACTACGGCCGCGCCAATGGGCTGGTTGCGCTCACCGAGGCGGCAACCGGAGTTGCAGCGCCGCTGCTGGCCGGTCTCCTCCTGGCCTGGATCGGGCTCCATGGGGTGCTGGCGATCGACGTCGTCACATTCGTGCTGGCGGTCGCCGTCGTGTTGCTGGTGACAGTGCCCCAGCCCCAGCGTTCAGAGGAGGGCAGGGCTGCGGCAGGCGGGCTGTGGGCAGAGTCCTTCTACGGCTTTCGCTACATCTGGGAGCGCAAGGGGCTGCTGGGGGTGCAGCTCACATTTGCCATCAGCAATTTTTTCAGCTCGTCGGCGATGGTGCTGGTGGCTCCGCTGGTGCTGGCCCGCACGCAAAACAGCGAACTGCAGCTGGGTACCGTACAATCGGCGTTGGGGCTTGGCGGGTTGGCAGGCGGGCTGCTGATGTCGGTCTGGGGTGGGCCCAAACGACGGATTCACGGCGTGCTGCTCGGGTTTATCGGCAGCAGCCTGCTGGGCATCGTGCCGCTTGGGCTCGGCCAGGGACTCTGGATCTGGGCTGCCGGGGCGTTTCTGGCCGCCTTTTTTATCCCGCTGATCAATGGCTCCAACCAGGCGCTTTGGCAGGCCAAGGTAGCACCCGACGTGCAAGGGCGGGTCTTTGCAGCGCGCCGGCTGATCGCCCAGCTCAGCGGCCCGCCGGGCCTTTTGCTGGCGGGCCTGCTGGCCGACTCTGTCTTTGAGCCCGCCATGCAGGGCAGGCTCGGCGAGCTGCT
>JAPLGY010000363.1 GCA_026389955.1 Caldilinea sp.
CGCCGTCGAGCCGATAGAATTTTTTCTGCACAGAGGCTTTGCAGTAGACTATCCTACGACCGGATGAAGTAAAAAATTCAAAAAAACGAGGAGTCAAACAAAATGGAACGCACATTTGTGATGGTCAAACCCGATGGGGTCCAACGGGGATTGATCGGGGAGATTCTCGGGCGCCTCGAGCGCCGCGGTCTCAAGGTGGTGGGCCTCAAGCTGTTGCAGGTGAGCGACGAACTGGCACGTCGGCACTACGCTGTGCACGAGGGGAAACCCTTTTTTGCCGGGCTGATCCGCTACATCACCAGCGCTCCAGTCGTGGCAATGGTGGTCGAAGGGACCCAGGCTGTCGCTGCCGTGCGCCAGACGGTCGGGGCTACCCGTCCACACGAGGCCGCTCCTGGCACGATCCGCGCCGACCTTGCGCTGGAGATCGGACGCAACCTGGTCCATGCCAGCGATGCACCCGAGACTGCCGCTGCTGAAATCGCACTCTGGTTCGGCGGTGAGGTGGTCGAATGGCAGCGCTCGGTCGACGGGTGGATCTTCGAATAGAGATCCGCCTGAAACTCTGCAACGACCGCCGGAAAGACCTTTCAGAACTACCGAAAGTGCTCCCGGACGGTCGTTGCATGGGCAGAAGCGTTTACAGGACGATTTCGCGGCCTTCACTCGCGGACCGTGTGATCGCATCGACAATCTTGACATGTACGAGCGCCTGCTCTGGAGTGACGATGTCGGCCTGGGTGTTGCCGTTGAGCCGGCTGATAAAGTTGCCGATCAGCTGCTCGTAGGAACTGCCCTTCTGAGGGGGCAGCTGGGTGTCCGTCTTGACCTCCAGCCCGTTGAGCATCGAGTAGAGCTCGACCGAGTCTTGCCCACCGATGCGGGCGCCGCCTTCTGTGCCAAAAATTTCAGTCACAAAATTTTCCGGGTAGTTGGCCGCCCAGGCGACCTGGAACTGCAGCACAGTGCCGTCCTCGAAGAGGACCTGGGCCCAGGCCAGGTCGTCGACGTCGTAGCGGGTTCCCGAAGACGGTGGATGGATGTCGGCACCCCACCCTCCCAGCCCACGCCCGCGCGGGCCAAATTCGGCGCCCATCACACCGCTCACCCGCTTGGGCTGCGGGTAGTTCATGATGTAGAGCGCGCGATCAAGGGTGTGAACGCCGATGTCGAGCAGTGCGCCGCCGCCAGCCAGGTCCCGATTGGTGAACCAGCTGCCGTAGCCAGGGATGCCGTTGCGGCGTTGCCAGACGGTGCGGGCCGCATAGATCCTGCCAAAGAACCCGGCGGTGGCATGGGCCTTGGCTGCCTGCATGGGGCCGGTGAAGCGAAAGTGGGTGCCGACGGTCAGCACCCGCTGGCGCGCTGCGGCTGTGGCAAACATTGCCTGCGCGTCGCTGTAGGTGAGTGCGACCGGTTTCTCACAGAGCACATGGGCGCCCGCTTCCAGCGCCGCCGTTGCCATCGGCTTGTGAAAGACATTGGGGGCCGCTACAACCGCAATGTCTGGCTGCTGCTCGGCCAGCAGCTTTTCATAGTCGCTGTAAACGTGGGCAACCCCCGTCTCCGCAGCAACTGCCTGCGCTCGGGCTGCGTTGACATCACAGACGGCAACCACCGTGGTGTTGGGCTGTTTCTGAAAAAGGGGAATGTGGACACGCTGGCTGATCGTGCCCGCTCCGATCACGGCCACACGCCACGCCTGGGAACTGCTCATGGAAGCCTACCCTTTCGGTTGGATATTCTGGTTTGCAGACGATATGCGGCGCAACGGACGCGCACGCATCCCCTCGATCCTACCGTCAATCGCTCGAGAAAACAAACTGGCCGCTGGGTCTTCAACGACAACCCAAAACCCCCGCTTGAGAAAACACCGCTCTTTCTGCTATGATAGAAAAACACAAATTCATGTCCCAGCTGTCAGGAGAAGATCCATGTCTGTCCATCCGCTTGACACCCTTGTTCCCAAACCCAGGTTGCTGTCCGCACGGAACGGCGAGCTGACCCTGCGGTCGCCGGTTGGGGTGGCGGCTGCGGGCGCTGCTGAAGCTGTCGCCGATCTGCTGCGGGCCGAACTCAGCCGTTCCACAGGTCTGCGGTTTGAGAGCGCCCCTCCAGAAACTGCCCAGATTGTGCTGCAGGTGGAGAGCGCGAACGACGAACAGTACCGTTTGGCGGTAGATCCACAGCGGGCGACGCTCTCCGGCTCGGCTGCCGGCCTGGTCCATGCCTTTTACACGCTGCGCCAGCTGCTGCCGACTGCCAACTGGCGATCGGCCCCTTTGCCCGGGGTGACGTGGACTGTGCCCGCCTGTCTGATCGAGGACCAGCCTCGGTTTGGCTGGCGCGGCTGCATGCTCGATGTGGCCCGCCATTTTGTACCCAAACAGACGATCCTGCGCTTCATTGATTTGTTGGCGATGCACCATTTCAATCGCCTGCACCTGCATCTGAGCGACGACCAGGGCTGGCGCGTCGAGATCAAGGCCTTCCCCAAGCTGGCCACAGTGGCTTCCCACCGGAAACAGACCGGGCTGGGGTTTGCAACCTCTGCTGCCGATCCGCACGACGGCACA
Organism: Caldilinea sp.; assembly: GCA_026389955.1. The sequence goes on from JAPLGY010000363.1 coordinate 2,577, forward strand.
CCGCATGGGGGCTACTATACCCAGGATGATCTGCGCGAGATCGTCGCCTACGCCGGTACCCGGGCCATCCTGGTCATCCCCGAAATTGATCTGCCCGGCCATTCGCGCGCGTTGACCGCTGCCTACCCAGAGTTTGGCTGCTTCCCCGACAAACAGGTCGAGGTGTCCACCTATTTTGGCGTCAGCTCTGACCTGGTCAACCCGCTGCCGCGCACGGTCGCCGCGCTGAAGCGCATTTTGGAGGAACTGCTTGCGATTTTTCCTTCTCCTTGGATCCATCTGGGCGGGGACGAGGCTCCCCTGGACCCCTGGCGCAACTCCCCGGAAATTCAGGCCCATCTGGCGTCGCTCGGCCTGGAAAATGTGCAGGCGCTGCGCAGCTGGTTTACCGCACAACTCAGCGCGTTTCTTGCCGAACGGGGGCGTCGGCTGATCGGCTGGGATGAAATCATCCACTACGGTGGGCTGCCCCCCGAGAGCACAGTCATGTCCTGGCGCGGGGAGAAGGGCGGGATGAAAGCGGCTGCGGCCGGCTATGACGTCGTGATGGCACCGGTTTTCCCGACATATTTGGATTACGCTCAGGACGATGGCTGCGATGAACCGCTCTCGATCGGCCAGTCGGTGTTGCTCGAAGATCTCTACGCCTACGACCCGGCTGCGCGCTGGCCTGACTCCAGCACGTTCCCCCGGGTGCTGGGCGTGCAATGCCAGCTGTGGAGCGAGGTGATTTTGGACAGCGCACATCTGGAATACATGGCGTTCCCGCGCGCCTGCGCACTGGCAGAGGTCGGCTGGAGTGCAGATCGCGACGATTTTGGGGCCTTCCGCGCCCGCCTCGCCCAGCATCTGCAGCGGCTGCAGGCGTACGGGGTCAATTACCGTCCGTTGGAAGGGCCACAGCCCTGGCAGCGCGGTGGCACCGGCCGTAAGGCATACCAGCCACGCTTCAATTTGAAAGAAGCGCTCGCCCATCTCGATGCCTGGGCAGAATCGGGGGAGCCCCCGGCAGAGCATCTATCGGCCTGAAGGCTGGACCGGAGAAAGCCTCCACCCTATTTGGGCTCTGGACAGCAAGCCGTTTATACTGCCTTGCAGGCCCCAGATGGCCAGTGCCCTCTCTCTGATGCAAAGGAGCTTGTTCTGTGTTGCAACGCACCCCACTTTATGCAACGCATGTGGCCTCGGGCGGGCGCATGGTGGAATTTGCCGGCCATCAGCTGCCAGTGCAGTACCCAAGCGGCCCGACTGCCGAGCACCAGGCTGTACGTGCCGCAGCAGGGCTCTTCGATATCGACCACATGGGACAGTTCGAGCTGGCTGGCCCCGACGCCGAACGTTGTCTGCTGCAGCTGCAGGTCTGGGATGTCACCCAGATGGCCGAGGGGGACGCGCACTACAGCCTGCTCTGCTACGCCGACGGAACGGTGGTCGACGATATTTTTTTGTACAAATTGCCGGGTCGCTGGCTGATCGTGGTCAACGCAGCCAATCGCGCCAAGGACTGGGCTTGGATCGAGTCCCACCTCGCCGGCCATGCGGTCACCCTGACCGACCGTTCCGACGAGCTGGCTATGCTGGCGCTGCAGGGGCCACAAGCTGCCACCATCCTGCAAAAGCTGACCCGCCAGCCTTTGGCGCAGATCCCGCAGCGGACTGCTCTGACGCTGGATGTGGGGGGGGTGCCGACGATCGCAGGCCGCACAGGCTATACCGGCGAAGATGGCTTTGAGCTCTATGTGCCGGCAGAGCAGGTGGTCGAGCTCTGGCAACTGCTGCTGGACAGCGGGCAGACCGAGGGCCTGCTGGCCTGCGGGCTCGCCGCACGCGACAGCCTGCGCTTTGAGGCAGGGATGCCGCTCTATGGCCACGAACTCAGCCCGCAGATCAACCCGCTCGAAGCCCGACTGGGATGGACGATCTCCTGGCAGCTGCCCTTCATTGGCCGAGATGCACTGCTCAAAACCAGGCTGGAAAAGCCCCAGCGGCTGCTGGTCGGGCTGGAAATGGTCGACAAAGCCGTCCCGCGCGAGCAGTACGCTGTGGCCGCCGACGGCCAGATCGTCGGCCAGGTTACTTCTGGGATGAAGAGCCCCACGTTGGGAAAATTTCTGGCCATGGCCTACGTGCCGGCGCGCTACAGCGCTCTGGGCACTGTGCTGGAGGTGATCGTGCGTGATCAGCCCAAACAGGCTGTTGTCGTCAAGCGGCCATTTTACCGGCGGAACGCCCTGTGAGCGTGCTCCCGTGCCCGGCTGTCGGCCGCAGCAAACTCGTTTTTTCTGGTTTTTGTAAAGTGAGGGATGCAAGATGGCTGACTACAAACTGGACCGCAGCGTCAGATATGCCAAGAGCCACGAGTGGGTGCGCGTCGAGGACGGGATCGCCACCGTCGGCGTCTCCGATTTTGCCCAGGATGCGTTGAGCGATGTGGTCTATGTGGACCTGCCCGAAGTCGGATCGCCTGTCTCGGCCGGCAAGCAGGCTGCTACCGTCGAGTCGGTCAAAGCGGCCGAAGAAGTCAATGCCCCGGTCAGCGGCGTGGTGATCGAGGTCAACCCAGTGTTGACGAACAAACCTGAGCAGATCAACGAGGAACCCTATGCTGCCTGGTTTTTCAAGGTGCGACCGACCGACGGCCTTGCGGACGAGCTGGCCGCGCTCTTCTCGCCGGACGACTACGCCGCCTTTGTCGCAGGGCTGGGCTGACCGCAGCCCCTAGGTTCTGCACAGTGTCGTCGGCTCGACAACATCTTCAGCAGTGGCGTGGTCTGCTCCGTTCGATCGCGCTCTACTACGGGAATCCTGCGAAGCTGTGGCAGATGCGCCGGTTTTACGCGCAGTTTGTGCGGGCCGGCGACCTCTGCTTTGATCTGGGCGCCCATGTGGGCAACCGGCTGTTGGTCTGGCGAAGCCTGGGCGCCAACGTGGTCGGCGTCGAGCCCCAGCCGGCCTGCGCAGCGTTGCTGCGCAGCTGGTACGGCCGCTCTTCTCAGATCACGCTGGTCGAGGCGGCGGTCGGTGCCAGCCCGGGACAGGCCACACTTTTTGTCAGCCCGGAAACCCCGACGGTCACCACACTTTCGCAGCCTTGGATCGCCGCCGTGCAGCAGGCGGCGTCGTTTGCCAGTGTGCGCTGGAGCGACGCAGCAGCTGTCCAGGTGACAAC
>JAPLGY010000326.1 GCA_026389955.1 Caldilinea sp.
GATCGTCGTCTCAAACGCACCCAGTCTGGTGGATAAATTGCCGCCCTCTTCTGCACTGACCGCCGTAGCGACTGCTACAGAACCGCCATCCACTACCGGCAGGTAGAGCATACTTGAGACCATGCCGGTCATCTGCTCAGATGCTCGAATCTTGACACCGCTGCTCCCTGCTGCCTGGCCCTCAGCTGCCACACGGGACGATTCGGTCAGCACGAAGCCAACTGCCAGCACACACTGCCAGCACAAGGGTTGAGAGCCATACACGGCGCATAGGACGCTTCTCCTTTGGGGAACATCTCGCAGGGATCTTTTCGGGAGATGCAGCAGGCGTACGCTCAGCCAGGGCACATGCTGCATACTGCTACCGAAGAGTATACAACAGATTGCGGCAAAATTCCAAAGAGGCCAAGTTCTATCCTTGCGGGGTACATGAATTTTACGCACCCAGTCAATCCACACCAGCTTCTAAAGTCATGCACCCCGATGGGGCGAAAAGTGGACTAAGAGAGCTCGTCGTGTCTGGGGTGCTTGTCGTGCTTTGGCGACGCCCCCTCCCTTACGGTCGGGGCTCCAAAAGAGCTTGTCCTGCCCCGTCAAGCGCCTCGCTGGGGCGCCTGCATGGCGCTGGCTTACCGCACCAGATAGACGATCGCCACCCCCACCCCCACCGCCACCACCCCCACACGCAGCAGCTGCGGAGACACCCGATGGGCCACTTTTCCTCCCAACACCCCCCCCACCAGCGCGCCGACCGCCATCACCGCAGCCGCAGGCCACAGCACCTGCCCCGTTCCGACAAACCACGTGGTCGCCGCCAGATTGACCGCCAACGCCAACACCTGCTTCAGCCCGTTCAGCCGTGTCAACGTGTCGTCGACCACCAATCCCAACACCGCCAACACAATCACACTCAACCCGGCACCAAAATATCCGCCGTAGATCGCTGCCAAAAACACCGGGGGAACCGCCCAGACCGCCTGCACCCAGACCGGGTGGGCTGCCAGCTGACCCGACGCTTCAATCCGCCGGAGCACCCAACGCCGCACAGTCTCCTGCACCGACAGCAGCAGAGCGGCAAAAAGAATCAGATAGGGCACAAAGTCGCCAAAAACCTTCTCCCCAGTGGCTTGCAACAATACCCCCCCGACAACACCGCCCAACAGACCGGCAGGAACCAACAGCCGGATGCGCCCCACTTGCCCCCGCAGCTCCTGGCGCTGCGCCCAGGTGGCCCCCAGGTAGCCCGGCACCAGCGCCACCGTGTTGGTCATGTTGGCCACCAGCGGCGGCACCCCTGCGGCCAGCAGCGCAGGAAAGCTGATCAGGGTCCCTCCCCCCGCAATCGCATTGACCAGCCCGGCAGCCATCGCTGCCAGCACAAGCACCGCCACATCCAACCATTCCAAGGAAACTGCCATCGCCCTCCCTCTCTTTTTTTGAACGTCCGCCCCCGCCCCTCCTGCCCGGTCAGGGGTCGGCATAAAAAACGAGCGACGGTGTCGCCGAATCGCCGTACAAAAACAGCTCACGCCCCCCCACCCGCTGTTCCTGCTCCAGAATCCCGGCAGGGAACACACACGCCACCTCCGCAGCCGGCTCCAACGTCCCCAAAAGCAGCTGTTCTTTCTCGCGCGCATAGGCGGTCTCGTAGAGGTTGCAGCCCAACACCCCCAGCCACCTGCCCTGGTCGAAGCGCGCCGTCACCGGGGCGACCTGCAGGCTGGCCGGAAACCCCGCTTCACCAGCCGCAGGGAGGGCCACCAACCGCCAGTTTGGCCCTTCCAACGACAAATCTGGCTCCAACACACAGACCACCCCCGTGCCATCCGCAGTGCCCAACCACCTCCGATCGCCGCGGACCGTGACCTGCCGGGCATCTGCCAGTGCAGCCAAAAACGCTCTTTGCAGTTCCTGCGCTGTTCCGGTACAAGAATCGTTGTCGGCAACAGGGTCGCCGATCTCCAGACGATCTCCTGTCAACACAAAGTCCCCCGCATAGGTCCCGCACCCATCCAGGCCCACCACCCGCCCACGGCTGAAAAGCGCCGTGATCGGGGTGCCGGCAGCTGCTTCCCCAGCCCAGCCTTGAAGCAGCCACATGCGTCCAGTCAACCGGACCGCCAGCGGCGGCTCCAACACATAGTCGATCGGCGCTGTACAGGGGGCTGCCACCGGCTGGCCCGGCGCTGCCAAAAACTGCAGCGCCAACTCCGCCACACACGCTCCTGTCTGGTAGAGAAGCGCATGGCCGTAGCCCGGCAGACGCTGCAGACGCGCATTCGGCAGCGACGCCGCAGCCAGCTCCGCCCAAAGCATCGGGGTCACGGTGTCCTGTGTGCCGGCCAGCAGCAACACCGGATGGGTGGCCGTCACCGGCCCCTTAAACGCCAGCGGCGCCGGCCCGATCCCCATCTCCCGACAGCGACGCTGGCTCGCAGAGACGCCGTCGGCAAAATCATAGGGGGGCAGCAAGGCAGGCAGCGGAATGACCGACTGGTTCTGGCGCACCAGGTCAGGATCCACAAAGGGAATCTCTTCCTGACAGTCGAAGATCGCCTTGACGTCCCCCAAGACATGGGGGACATAGAGCGCGATCGGAGCCCCGTAGGCAGCCAGAACCCGCTGCCGTTCGTAGGGAGTCATCCGAGCCGCCAGCTGCCAAAGATCGGCGGGGATCCGTCTGGCAGCCAGCAGCGCCAGCAAAGCCTGATGGCCAGGATCTTCCACCGGCAACCCCGCCACTTCACGGCGCAACGCTGCTGCCTGCTCAGACGACAGCGTCTGCAAAAACGTCTCAAAGCGCGGGAGGAATCGGTCAAAGGCGTACCCAGCTCCTGCCGCCGCCGGCGCATCCCCCAACTCCTGGTCCAGCAGCGCCCGATACGTGGCCGTCTCGCCACGATCCAGCTCGTCGACAATCAAAGGGAGCAGCGCAACCTGATCGGGCCGCCCCGCCACCAGGTTGTTCAGCCTGTAGAGCGCGCCGGCCTCCAGCGGAACATGGCCGACCAACACCGCCGGCGGCGTTTCATCCAAACGGTTGAGCAAAGCCAGGAAACGGCCCGCCATCCCCCCAAAACGGCCGCGACAACGAGGGTTCTGTTCGCAGTCCACGTAGGGCCACAGTCTGGCTTGATAGTCGCCCAGCGCCTGCAGCTCATAGGTCAAAACCTCCGGGGCCACGGTCGAGTCCAGCACCGCCGCCCGCACAGCCTGCGGCTGCGAACGCATCATCTCCAATGCCAGCCGGGTGCCGTAAGAAACCCCCAACAGATCCGCCTGCACATAGCCGAGCGCAGCCAACAACTCGGCGGCATCTGCAGCCGCCTGGGTCGTGTTGAACGCCATCGGGTCCAGCCCACGGCCGCGCAGCGCCGCCATACAGCTGGGCCCCACCCCTTCATGGCCGCCGGAACGGCAGTCGATCCGGGGCTGCGAAAAACCAGCCCCACGCAGGTCGAAGAAAAGCAGATCCCGAGACCGACGCAACGGCGCCAGAAGCTCGGCCAACAACGGCACCTCGTAAACCCCCGACGCCCCAGGCCCGCCGGCCAGAAACAAAAGCGGAGGCTGCACCGGATCCGCAGCGTTCAGACGGGCAAAAAAAATTCCCAGCCGCACCCCCTCAGGCGCATCGCGCCGCTGGTCGACCGCCAACACCCCGCAGGTATACCCCTCCCCCTCCTCTTCACCCGCCAGTGCAAACGGACAGGGGGCCGCCGCCACCGGCCCCGGTGCTGCAGCCCCTGGTGGCCGGCACCCCCCCAGCCACAATACACTTCCCAACGCCACCGCCGACAAAGCAGCCAGACGTGCCGGCCAGCCCATCCGCAGCAGAATCCTTTTGACAGTTTGCTTCACACCCCAAGTATACACCACACCCAGCTTGACCGTCCTGACCCGGATCGTTTACTATTCTTGGTATGAATGAGCCCGCACCCTCCGCCAGACCTGTCTTTTCGCTGGTGATTCCCATCTGGAACGAACAGGCGGTCATTCCGGTGCTGTACGAACGGGTTGTCCAGGTGCTGGAGAGCACAGCCGAGCAGTGGGAAGTGCTTTTTGTCAACGACGGCAGCACCGACCGCAGCCTGGCGCTGCTGGTGGCCCTGCAGGCGAACGACCCCCGCGTCAAGGTGCTGAATTTCAGCCGCAACTTCGGCCACCAGATCGCCATCACCGCAGGCTGTGACTACGCAGAAGGCGATGCCGTGATCGTCATGGACGCCGACCTGCAGGATCCGCCTGAAGTGTTGCTGCGCATGATCGACCGATGGCGCGAGGGCTACGATGTCGCCTACGCGGTCCGCACCAAACGCGCCGGGGAGACCCGCTTCAAGCTGTGGAGCGCCTCCTTGTTCTACCGGCTGATCCGCTCGATCGCCGAAATCGACATCCCGATGGATGCCGGCGATTTCCGCTTGATGGACCGCAAGGTGGTGCTGGCCATGCGCGGGCTGCGCGAGAAAAATCGTTTTATGCGCGGGCTGAGCAGCTGGGTTGGCTTTAAACAGGTTGCAGTCGAGTATGAGCGGGCCGCACGCTACGCAGGAGAGACCAAATATCCGCTGCGCAAGATGGTGCGGCTCGCCTTCAACGCGATCACCAGCTTCAGCCACCTGCCGCTGCAGATGGCCACCTACACCGGCTTTTTTTTCGCCGGATTCAGCGGGCTGGGCATCGTGCTGGCGGTGATCATGCGCCTGTTTGGACACCAGCAGCTGCTGGGGCAGGCAACCACCCTGGTCAGCGTCTTGTTCCTGGGCGGCGTCCAGCTGATCTTTCTCGGGATCCTCGGCGAATACCTCGGCCGTATCTACGACGAAGTCAAAAACCGCCCCCTCTACATTGTGGCAGATACCTATGGGTGGGAAGAGAGTGCCAGACGTAAAACAGAGCCCCAATCGCCGCGTTGACCGAAAGCCAACCCGGCTTTGGCCAGAGAGAACACGGATAGGTATGTTTGTCGACAGCCATGTGCGGAGTGTCACCTGATGTTACCTGTTTCACCTGCCCACCCTCCACAACCCGGGACCGACCTGGCCGGCTGTACGCCGGTGTTTCCGCCTCTGCCCGGCGCTACCCTGCAGACCAGCCACAAACTGGCCAGCCTGCAGACCCGTCAGCTGCTCTTCAACCGACTTGGCCAGCCCGGCCAGGTGCAAATTTACTCGGCAGAATGTCGCGCGGGCGAGCGTCTGCGCGCACAGCTCCTGGTTCCTGTGTTGCCCGCCGGCAGCGCGCTGGCGGCTGCCTTTGCGATTGTGGCGCAAAGCCTGCCGTACAGCGCCGATGTACACAAACTGCCCTTCGCCTTGCCCGCCGGCTACAGCGCGGTCGTGGCCACCCCCCCTACCCAGCTGGCCGCCCCCATCCAAGACCCGCTGACACAAGTCAGCTACTACCTCGGCCCTCTGATCGACACGCGCACCCTGGTCGGCGGCCGCGTCTACCTGGTCGTCTGGAGCCCCCACAACCACATGGGCAAATATGCCGTCAAGCTGGGACACCGCTGGCCGCTGCACTGGACCTACTGGGCGCAGCTGCCCTTCTATCTGTGGCAGATCCGCGGCTGGTTCGGGCTGAGCCGTGTGGCCCTGCTGGCCGCGCTGGCCACCCTGCTCGGGCTGGCCGCCGCAGGGGCGGGCTTCCTGCGGCGGCGCCGATGAACGCCCTACAGCCTGCAAAACCGGGAGGTCAACGCTGATGCGCATCGTGCTCTATCTTGGCAAAGGAGGGGTCGGCAAGACCACAACCGCGGCGGCCTCTGCGCTGCGCTGCGCTGAACTGGGCCATCGCACGCTGGTGGTCAGCACAGACATCGCCCACAGCCTGGCCGACAGCCTGGACATCAGCCTGGGCGCACAGCCTGTGAGGGTTGCCCCCCACCTCTACGCCCAAGAGATCAACGTGCTCGAAGAAGTTCGCACCCACTGGGGTCAAATCCAAGGGTATGTGGGCAGCCTGCTGCACAAACAGGGCATGAGCAAGGCCGTCGCCGAAGAGATGGCGATCCTCCCAGGGATGGAAGAGGTGGTCAGCCTGCTCCATATCCACAGACAAGCCCAGGCCGGCGAGTTTGACTGCGTGATCGTCGATGCCGCACCGACCGGGGAAACCATGCGCCTGCTCACTATGCCAGAAAGCTTTCAGTGGTATGTCGGCCGCCTGCGCGGGTGGAAGGAGACAACCCTCAAACTGGCCGGCAGCCTGTTCAGCCGCATGGCCCCAGAAAAAGATCTGTTTTCGGGGCTCAACAACCTGGTGGACGGCGTCAAAGCGCTGCAGAAGGTGTTGGTCGACCCTGCCGTGACCAGCTGTCGGGTCGTGTTGAACCCTGAAAAAATGGTGCTCAAAGAAGGCGCTCGCGCCGTCACCTATCTTTCCCTCTTCGGCTACCCGGTCGACGCCGCCGTGGTCAACCGCATCCTGCCCGGCATCACCAGCGATGGACACGGCACTGCCCAGGTCACCACCCCCAGCAGCGACAGCTACCTGCGCCGCCTGCAAGAACTTCAGGCACGCTACCTGGCAGAGATCGAACGGGATTTCTATCCGCTGCCCATCTTGCATTCTCCTTGGTACGACCAGGAAATGGTCGGTCTGGAGCGGCTGCGCCAGCTCGCCAGCACCCTCTTTGCCGATCGGGATCCGAGCCAGATCTTCTTTTGCGGGCAGACACAGTCGATCGTGGAAGAGGGCAGCGACTTTGTGCTGCGCCTGCCGCTGCCACAGGTCGAGCTGGAAAAGGTCAAGTTGACCAAACACGGGGACGAGCTGTTCATCCATCTTGGAAACTTCAAACGCGAGCTGCTGCTGCCATCGGTGCTGGCCCAACGCGAGGCCAACAGCGCCGCCTTCGCCGATGGGGTGCTCTCCATCCGGTTTCCGCAGCCGGCCGGCACCGACCAGAGAGCTTCTCCCTGAACTTCCAGACAGGAAACAAAGACAATGTCCACCTCTGCGCTGGCCAACTTGCTGTATACCGCCGCCGGCGCGCTGGCCGGGTTTCATCTGACCCAGCGTGCCCTCCAAAACCTCCACCCCTCTCCGCTGCCCCCCCTCTTTGCCCGCTGGCTCGAACATCCCTGGCGGCTCGCCTCCCTCGACCCGGCGGCCACCCTCGACCTCTACGGCTTGTCTGCTCAGATGGTGGTGCTGGATCTGGGCTGCGGAACCGGCGTCTTCACCCGCACCGCCGCCCAGATGGTCGGGCCGACCGGCCATGTCCATGCCGTCGACCTGCAAGCCCCCCTGCTTCAACAGACCCGCCAGGCACTGGCCGCCGCTGGGCTCAGCGAACGCGTCCAGCTGCACCACCAAGGCGCCTCTTCGCTGCCGCTGGCGGATGGCAGCATCGACCTGGCCATCATGGTCTCTACCTTGGGCGAGATCCCCGACAAAGTGGCGGCCCTCGGCGAACTTCACCGTGTGCTCGCCCCCGGTGCCCGGCTCGGAATCACTGAAGAATGGCTGAACCCCGCCTGCATGCTGCCTGCCACAGTTCGCCAGCTCGCCGGCGAATGCGGCTTTCAACTGCTCCACAGCCACCACACTGCGCTGACCCACCATCAGATCTTCATCCACACCCCCTGCCCTATCTGACCGTCGCACTGCCAGGGATCGGAGGGCAGCTGCGGGCCAAACCGGAGGACTTCGTCGTCGAAGAAATCGGGCTTTATGAAGCCGCCGGCACAGGCCAACACCTGTACGTCAACCTGACCAAAGTTGGGTGGACAACCAAAGAGCTGCAAATCCAGCTCTCCAAAATTTTTGGTTTAGAGCGTATGGAAGTCGGGTTCGCCGGGCTCAAAGACAAAATGGCCCGCACCACCCAGACCTTCAGTCTGAATGTCGGCCAAAAGCCAGTGGCCTTTGCCGAAGAAGCAGCTCGGCGGATCGAAGCCGAACTGCCCGTCCAGGTCAACTGGGTGCAGTTCCATCGCAACAAACTGCGCACAGGACACCTGATCGGCAACCGCTTCACGATCAAGGTCAGCCACCTGGCCACGAACGTCGAAGAGACCAGGAGCCGCAGCAACGCGATCGTCGCCGAAATACGCCGACGTGGGGTGCCCAATTTTTTCGGCGTCCAACGCACCGGGCTGCAGGGCAGCAACGTTCGTCAAGGGCTGGCACTTTTGTTGGGGAAACAAAAACTCAAAGATGTATGGCTGCGGCGCTTTTTGATCGCAAGCTACCAAAGCCATCTCTGCAACCGGTATCTCGTCCGTCGCCTGGAAATCGGTGCCTTTGACCACCTGCTGCCGGGAGATGTCGCCAAAAAAGTGGCGACCGGGGGAATGTTCGATGTGCAGGACGTGCATGCTGAAGAGCCGCGCTACACAGCACATGAAATCAACTTCACAGCACCACTCTACGGGCCCAGAATGTGGAACGCCCAGGGCGAAGCAGGTGAACTGGAAAAACAAGTGCTGGACGCCGCCCCAGTGACACTGGAGCACTTCGCCCGCCACCAACTCGACGGCACACGCCGCGCAGGACGGCTGTTGGTGCCCGATCTGCAAGTCCAGGTGGGCGAAGGCGAGCTGACCGCCACCTTTGTGCTGACCAAAGGGGCGTTTGCCACCGTCGTGCTGCGAGAGCTGATGAAAGTCGACGACGAGACCTTGTCGATCGTTCAAGAAGAAGATGAATAGGTCAGATAGATTATGAACACCCATTTCCCAAGGCTGTCCGGCGATCGCATCGATGGAGTGCAGCGGAATCGCACCATGCAAATGCCTATCTTCCCACTCAAAAATGTTGTCCTCTTTCCCGGGATGCTGCTGCCGCGGCACATTTTTGAAATGCGGTACCGCGAAATGATCCAACGCTGTCTCGACGAACA
>JAPLGY010000072.1 GCA_026389955.1 Caldilinea sp.
TCCTGACCATGGCGGCGACGTCGATCAAAAGTCGTCAATTCTTCCGGGTCGCCCTGTCTGGGGGATCCACACCCCGTGCCATCTACCGTCGCCTGGCTGAATCCCATGCCGCCGACTTCCACCGCTGGCAAATTTTCTGGAGCGACGAACGCTGTGTCCCCCCCAATTCTTCTTCAAGCAACTATCAGATGGTCAAAGAGACCCTTTTGGACGTTCTGCCTGAGCCGCCTCCTCTGGTATTTCGCATGGTCGGCGAGGGAGAGCCGTGGGCCTCTGCACAAGCCTACGAAAACACCCTGCGAGAACTGATCCCTCCCGATCCGGCAGCCGGAACCGGTGAGATTCCTCGTTTCGACCTGATCCTGTTGGGCATGGGCGCCGACGGCCACACGGCAAGCCTCTTCCCGCACGCACCGGCACTTGTGCAAAAAGAGCAGTGGGTGGTCGCGACAGCCGCACCGAACGGCCAAAGCCGCCTGACGTTTACATATCCGCTGATCAACGCTGCCCGTCGCGTGCTGATTCTGGTAAGCGGTTCTGAAAAGGCTTTCATGCTCCAGCAGGTATTTTCTGGGCCACATCAGCCAGATCACTGCCCGGTGCAGGGCGTTCAGCCGGTCCAAGGCAGTGTGACCTGGCTGGTCGACCGTGCCGCCTGGCCAGAGAAGAGAGACACCTAAAATGGAAAACAGTTTCATCCGCTATCTGACTGCAAAACGCACAGTCGACGACCGTGCCCTCAATCGCACCGTCTGGCAAGAGTTGGTTCAATCTGTACGCTCTTTGCAGAAAACCCAGCAGCCTCTCCGTGTGCTCGAGCTGGGGGCAGGTGCTGGAACAATGGTCGAACGGCTGCTGGCCTGGGAGCTGTTTGACGCCCAAGCGGTTCACTATACGCTGCTGGATGCGGACCCCGCTTTGCTTGACGCGGCGCGTGCGCGGCTCTCTACAATTCCGCAGTGGTTGCAGCCCTCTTTTGTCGTGGCAGATGCTGTCGAGTACGCAGAAAACGAGACCATTGTCCCGCACGACCTGCTGATCGCCAACGCCGTGTTGGATTTGCTCGATCTGCCCACTGCCCTGCCTGCTCTGCGCCGGCTGGTGCGCGTCGGGGGCCTTTTTTATTTCACAATCAACTTTGATGGGGCTACCCTGCTCGAACCCACAATCGACCCTGAACTGGATGCAGCGATCGAAAATGCCTATCATCGCACGATGGACGAACGAGTCTTGGCAGGGCACCCGTCGGGAGACAGCCGTACGGGTCGCCACCTTTTCACACAGCTTCCTGCTGCCGGTTTCACGATCCAGGCTGCTGGCAGCTCCGATTGGGTTGTTTTCTCCCAGGATGGCACGTATGTAGCAGACGAAGCCTATTTCTTGCATTTCATCGTTCATACCATGCAAAGTGCTCTGCACCAGCACGCCGAACTGCCAGCGCACGCTTTTGCCAGCTGGATTGCGGCCCGGCACGCCCAGATCGACGAAGGCAAACTGGTCTACATTGCGCACCAACTTGATTTTTATGGCATTGTCACCGCCAGAAAACCATAAATCCTATGCGAAAACACTCTTCGGTCAACCTTTTGCCCTCTGCCGCACTGGTGGCGACAGCCTACGCCATCTTCATTGTGTTGGGTTTCCCAGATGGAATGCTGGGGGTGGCCTGGCCCTCGATGATGCAGCAATTTCAACTCCAGAACGCTCAGATGGGGACCATGCTGCTTGTCGCGACAACAGGCTTTTTGCTGACCAGTTTTAACAGCGGACGCCTGATCGGATGGTTTGGCATCGCCAGATTGCTGGTGGTCAGCTGCATTGTGCGCGGTGTCGGTTTGCTGGGCATTGCCATGGCCCCTGACTGGCCGCTGCTGGTCGCCGCTGCATTTCTCTTTGGTGTCGGCAGCGGAGCCATCGACGGCGGCATGAATACTTTTTTTGCCATGCGTGTACGCAGCCCACGGTTGATGAATTGGTTGCACGCCAGCTTTGGGCTGGGTGCCACCGTCGGCCCAATCCTGCTGACTTCCTTGTTCAGCTTGGGCCTGACCTGGCGATGGGGGTACGTGCTCGTTGCCATGCTGCAGGTGCTCGTCGGCCTGGTCGTACTTCTCAGGGCCGGAGAGTGGCAGATGCGCGCAGAGGAAGCCGTTGCAACGGGCACCCCGCAGCGCAGCACCTTGGCCACACTGGCCCGTCCAATTGTCTGGATCAACATTGCTATCTTCTTTTTCTATGCGGGCATCGAGGTCACTGCTGGGAACTGGAGCTACTCGCTCTTCACAGAAGTTCGCGGGGTCTCTCCAGAACTGGCTGGGCTGCTCTCCAGCCTCTATTGGGGAAGTTTTACAGTCGGTCGCGTTTTTTTTGGCGTTGTGGCAGACCGCTTTTCAGCAATTTCGACGGTTCGTGCCATGGGCATCATGGCTTTTGTGGCTGCACTGTTGCTTTGGTGGAATCCGATCAACTGGGTGGGTTTTGCCGGTTTGCTGCTGCTGGGCTTTGCCCTGGCTCCTGTCTTTCCGTTGCTGATAACCGCCACCCCTTCTCGTCTCGGCAATGCCGATGCCAACAACGCCATTGGCTTTCAGGTTGCAGCAGCGAGTTTTGGCATCGGCGTGCTGCCAGGTCTGGCAGGTGCACTGGCAGACTACAGCACCCTTGAAGCTGTTACCCTTTTTATGGTGGTTGGACTTTTGTTGGTAGCCATCCTCCATGAATTGGCAGTTCGCCATTCGCCTGAAGCCTGAGCCAGTTTCTGCAAACGCTCATCCACTTGGGTCCCCAGCGTCGGCTGCAGGGACACTGTTACGGAACGGTCAAAATTTCCAGCGGGTTGATCAGCCGCCCAAAATCACGAATCTCGAAATGCAAATGAGGGCCCGTGCTGTTGCCCGTCGTGCCCACGGTTCCGATCACCTGGCCCTTGCCCACTACCTCCCCTTCAGAGACCAGCACACGGTCGAGATGCGCGTAGAGGGTGAGGTAATCGATCTGGTGGTCCAGCACGACAAAGTACCCATAGCCCTGGTTGTTCCAGCCTGCCCGCAACACAACCCCTCGATCGGCTGCGGTCACCGGCGTTCCCTGGGGAGCCGCTACATCGATGGCCCGGTGGTCGTATCGGTAGCCTTGGCTCAGCCACCCATAGACAGGCCAGGCAAAAACTCCGCTGCCGTACGGCCAGTTTGCAGGGACAGGTCCTTGCAGCGCAGTTTGGGGCTGTCGCAGTTGAACTGGCTGGGCAAAAAGCAGGTACGGAGAGCTGTCAACCGGCATGCCCAGCATTTTCGTCAAAAAACTGGAGCCTGTGTTCGCTGCCATCCCCCTGCTCTCCCCTCGAGGTATCCGCAGATAGGTGTAAGGCTCCAAAGGCACATTTTGGACCAGTCTGTTCCAGGCCAGGCCAAACACCTCTGTCGGCTCTACAAAATAGGCAGCTGCAATCGACTCCACCGTCTCACCCGGTTCGACCTGATGACAGGTCACCGCAGCGGGCGGCAGGCTGAGCAGATCTCCGATGACCAGTGGTTGATCCGCACGAAAATTTGGTGCAATCGCGCAAGGCGCATCTGACAGATCGACCCCCAATTCGAGCGCGATCGTCAGAAGTGTGTCCCCCGGACGCACCTTGTAGCTCTGCCCTGGCTCCGGCGTCGGCCGGACCGACAGCGGTGCGGGGGTGGTGATGTCTCCTGGGCCTACCACAGGGGCCTGTGCTGCACTTGCCAGAGGCAGCCCCAGCACCGCCAGGATCCCCCACCACAAAAACATCAGCCGGTGCATCTCACCCCTGCCGCAACGCGATCAGGCTGCCAGCAGCACTGTCGACCACCCAGACCACCCCGTTGGCGTCGACAGCGATCCCTACCGGGCGCACAGGATGTCCGATCAGCTCGGCCAAGTCCCAATAGCCAGCAACTTCCCCATCTGGGGTACGCAGAAAAACACGTCCGTTCTCAGGATCGCTCACATAGAGCCTCCCGCTCCGATCGGTTGCCAGGTGTGGGCTATCGAGGGTGTTGGCTGCTGGCAGGGACCAGACTTGTTCGCGCTGTCCATCTTGCGCGTAGCGGATCAGCCGATGGCTCTGACCGTCGACCACAAAAATTTTGCCGTCGATGCCACCGGCCACATCGACAGGCTGTGCATCTTTATCCTGCCAGACCACCCTCTGGCCAGCCATCCCCCCGGCTGCATCCAGGCGTACAATGCGACCAGCGGACGTGTTTGCAATCCAGATCTCGCCCGCTGCGGTGACGCCGATCCCCCGGGAACGCTCCGCAAAGGATGGATCCAGGCCTGGCAGCGAGGGATCGGGCAGCGGATTGCCATCCAAGTCAAACCAACGGACAGCACCTGCGGTCGCGTCGAGCACCAGGAGACGCCCTTCTGTCACCGCCAGATCCGCCGGCTCGACCAGGGGCTGGTTGCTGCCTGCGATCACCTTCAAAAGGGTGCCTTTTGTGTCCCAGATCGACACATGTCCTGCGCCACTTTCTGCGATATACAGTCGACCGTCGTCGGCTACAGCAATCCCACGTGGGGTGCCCAGCCCTCCAACGACAACAAGCGCTTCTCCAGGGAGGCGTGTGGCAGGGAACCCATCTCCAACACTTTGTAGGCCTACCTCATTTTCTGCTGGTTCAGGTGGGGAGAAGACGAATCGATCGTAGTTCCCTCGTGGGGGAAGGAGTGCCTCGGCGGGCAGAATCTGGCGCTCACGGCCCGGTGGCTGCCAGTAGACATTGATCTGGGTGTGGTTGGTGCGGTCAGCAAAACGAATCCGAATGTCGTGCAGCCCGGCTGTCAAGGAAAGTTCAGACTCCTGGTATGTGTTGGGCGATGTTGTACGCACCACCTCCGAACCGCCTATCCAGAGCATCGACTCGTCGATCGATTCCAGCCCAAAGCGATACACCCCATCCTGAGGAGCCACAAGTTTTCCGACCCATTCTACCGTGTAGGGCCGCGGCAACGGGGTGACGTGCACATAGCGGGCAAAACGGGCCTCGATACGGCTTGTTGCGGCTGGAGGCATCCACTGGCCATTGGGGTAATACTGGCCCAGAAGCCCTTGTCCCAGCCCAGTTGCGCTGTACAGAAGAGAGGCTGGCACAAGGGTCAGGGGCAGTTTGGGCGTTTGCCAGGAGAGTTGTAGACGTCCTGGCAGCCCCTGCGCCCGCATTCGCACCGTGTGAATTCCCTCTGCAAGCTGCAGACTGCCTGTCAAAACCTCTGTACCCGCCAAAACAGTGTATTCGTCGATCCACAACTCAGCGGCGGCAGGGGTCTCCAGAACAAATTGGTGCATCCCTGCTGCCGGCACATGCAGGAATCCTTCCCATTCTGCGACAAAGGGCAGCGGCAGCGGGCTGGACACAGTCCAGTCTGCTGCCAGTTGCTGTTCGTGGCGTGTCAACACAGGGGGTCCATGCCAGTCTTCGCCGGCATAATAGCGAGCAGTCACCCCATGCAGCGAGTCGAGATCGCTGGGAGCCAGCCGGACAGTGTAGAGCACTGGAGGGCCGGAAAAAGGAGGAGTCACTTCAGCAAACTGGGCATTGGGGTAAAGACGCCGGGCTTCCTCGTAGAGCGAACGTGCTTCGGCATTGAGGATCAACAGCGCCCCACGCCCTGGAGCGACATCGAGTGGAAATTGGTCCAGCGTGTCCAGCGTTTGAGGGGGAGGGGCGTTGTGGGCCAGAAACCGGAGGGTTGGGTGGCCTTGAAAAAATGAGATCACGTATGCGTCGGTCTCTGGTTCGAGTTCTGCCAACAGCCGGGCAGCCAGTGTCTCTGGGGTTGAATACGCGTTCCAGACAGCAAAATCTTGTGCCTGCCGCACGAAGTAGGTATGTAGATTGAGAAAAGCTACTGTGCCCAGAATGGCAAGCGCTGGCACACGCAGCAGGTGGGGATAGTACGGCTGTGCAGCCAGCCCCCAGGCACGTGCCAGCACCCCCAGCGGGATCGTCGCCAACAGGTAGGCAGCTGGCAGTGTGCCATTGGCACGCAGAGACTGTGGTGCCTCAAAATCGAGCGAAAAGACCCCCCCCATCAGCATAAAAAAGAGCCAGGCCACCAGCAAAAGATAGCGTGGCTGCCAAATATGCCGAAGGGCATAGGCGCTCCCCAAAATCCACAACGCTGCGGTCACGTTGTCCAGCATCGGTGCCCCAGGCAGGTTATGTCGTCCGTTCGGATCTCCAACAACATTGAACATAAGCAGATGTCGACGCAAATTTTCCCAAAGCGCCGGCCATTGCTCCATCTCGTCTTTGCCTGCAAAGATAAATGTATTCTCCACCCTCGCCCAGAAGATCTCAGGGTGTTTGTTCAAATAGACTGTCAGCGGTGCAACCACTGTCGCAGCAGCAAACAACAACAAAGCTCCCCCCACCCAGAACGACTTGGGGGGAAGCTGGCGTCGGGTCCCCCACTCGTAGACCCCACAGTAGACCAACCACAACAGAAATACAGGGACAAAAAGACGAAACGACGTGTAAAAACAGAGCCCAGCCCCCAGCCAGACCCCAGCCAGCGTATATTCAGTGAGTCGTTGTGTGCGCAGCCCACGCAGAACAAATGCAACCGTCAACAGCGCAAAAAGAGGCGTAGACATGGTTGCAAACATACCAAACCGGCTGAGTGTCAGCGACCAGCTGGAAACCGCCAAAAATAAGGCGGTGAACAGGGCAATCCGTCGGCCAAACAGCTCAGCGCTGACCAGATAGCCGGCAGCCGTTGCCAGGGTCCCAAACAGGACACTGCCCAGCCGAATTGACTGGGCACTCACACCAAACCACTCAAATGCAGCCACCACCAGATAGAGGTAATGGGCAGGCCCGTTGATGGCTCCTTCAAAGATCGGGCGAAACCGATCGTCTGCCAGGATGCGCAACGCCTGCAACCCATGCTCGGCTTCGTCGTACCAAACACCGTACGGCAATTTGTCCAGAGAGAGCAGGCGCAGCAGCAGGGCAACCAGAACAATGCCACTGACCCCTCCGATGCCGCGCAACCAACCTTTCCACCGGCCCCATCCCACCAGAAGGCCGTTGGCGGAGTCGAGCAGGTGCACCCCCGCCAACAATACAACGACTGCTCCCCCGTGCCACAGCCAGGCTTCCGGGGCGAACGGCTCAAGCGAATAAAACTGGCGCAGCGCGTCTACGCTCATCAGCAGAGAGATCGCCAACAGACCGGTTCCCACTCGCTGGCGCCATCCATCAGGCTGCTGTTCCCTGCCCCCGAACAGTTGTGGGGCGGCCACCGGAGAGTAACGGGAAGGGCCGAAGACAAACAAGAAGAGCAACACGCCGCTGCCCAAAAAAAGCCAGCTGTCCAGCCACAAACCCTGTTGTACAGCCTGCTGGCCAGCCAATGTCAGCGACAGCGCCAGCACGCCTAGCAGAAATGGACGAATCCCAATTTTTTTTCTTCTCTGACCCATGTTTACATCTGCGGTGACCTCACAGCTTACCAATCGACTTCTGGGAAGGCCAGAATCCGGCTGCTGCCGCCGTCGGCCACCAGCAAGAGATCGCCCACCGGGTCGAAGACAATGCCATTCGGCTGACTCAGGTTATTTGGATCGGACCCAGGCCCGCCAAAGGCGGCCTGTACGGCACCGTTGCGATCAAGGACCATCACCAGTGCAGTGGCTGGGTCGGTCGCATAAAGGGTCCCTTGAGCGGAGACAGCCAGATAAGGTTTTTGAAAAACATCTCGACCAGCCCAACCAGGAACTGCAAATTCAGCAAGGACTTCCAACGTCGGTGTGAAACGTTGAATTCGCCCATTCCAGGCGTCTGCCACCAGCACAGTGCCATCGGTAGGGTCGACTGTCACGGCGGTCGGCTCTTCAAAACGTCCGGCGACCACACCGCCTCCCCCGATCTGACGGATAAATTCACCGGTTGTCGTGTAGTGCAGAATGCGTTTGTTGCCTGTATCTGCAATCAGCAGGTTGCCGTTCAAGTCGATCGCCAACCCACGTGGCCCAAAAAATGACAGTGGATCTCCCAACTCGCCGTTGGTTGCCGCAAAGCGCCCCCACTTGCGCAGGAAACGCCCGGTCTGGTCAAAAACCTGAATGCGGCCGTTCCAGGTGTCCGCCACATAGATCAGGCCGGCTGCATCGACTGTTATCCCCCAGGGTTCAAAAAACTGGCCGTCTCCGTTTTCCAACGGGCCAGAGCCATCTGGGTCTGGGCAAGGGGTCGTGGGCATATCGGCAAGGTTGCATGCCCCACCAAAAGCGAATTGAAAATTGCCTGCGCTGTCCAGCACGACAATGCGGTGGTTGCCGGTGTCAGCGATCAGACGCAGCCCATTGGGGCCCACAGCAATCGCACGCGGAGAGGAGAGGGGCAGCCCCTCATAGATCGCATTGTAGACCGTTTGTGCCGTCAACAAGCGAAGTTGTTCCGGTAGAATGACTGGAATCTCCGACGCAGGGGCGGCAGCCACTGGAACCACGGCCAGATCCCAGATTTGATTGGCCAGGTCGCGACGGACATACATATCAAACTCCCCCTGGTAGGGCCATTTGGCCAGATCACGGAAGGTCGCAAGGTTTTGGGGGTCACGGTATTTGCGAAAGACAACGATGTCAAAGACTCGCTGGCGCTGGGCTGGGTCGGCGATGGCGTTCCAGATCCGCCCTGGCGTCAGGTCGAAATAGTCCATTTCTGGCCACCAGATGCGACGATAGGTGCGCTTCACATAGTCACGCGCCACGTAGGGTTCTACTTTGGCACGGTTGGCCGGCCCGACGATAATCACAGGTGCAGCCATTGCATCTGCATTGGGGGCATCCCCGTAATACCTGGCGTTGCGATAGAGGCGCATATACCAGCTGAAGGGCCATGCGCTGTCGTTGTCGTAGGCCACGACGATGTTGCGATCCCCCACTGTCCTGGCGCTGATGGTGTCGATCTCCGCCAGCGCTCGTTTGATATCAGGCCCCCCATGGGCGTAGACCAGGTATTCAGTGGCCATGTCAAAGTTGATGTAGGTGAGCATGAAGCTGGCACGCACGGTGAAGAGCAGCAGGGTTGCAGCAACACCCACTGTCAACAGGCGCAACGCCAGATGGGCACCGCTGCGCCGAAACGCTCCGAACACGCCCCACGCCCCCCCAGCCAACACCGACAGGATCAACAGCCACTGCAGGAACTGACCAGAACGGTTTGGCTCGGGCCCAGAAGCGCCGGAAAGTACCGTCAGCAACACCACAGCAACCAACACCAGCGCCGGAAACAACAACAACAACGGCCAGGTATGCCGTTGTCCCACCGAACGCCAGTCGATCGGCCGCAGAATCGTGCCCAACCACCCTCCGCCCAGGACACACATTGGCAGCGCGATATGGACGAACAGCCAGGGCATCTTTTCTCCGGCAACCGAATAGCCGATCCAAGCGGCCACCACCCACCAGGCACAGAAGATCACAAAAACGCTCCGGTGGTGGCGTTGGTCTGGAAGCGTTGTGTGGGCAGCGCTGCCAGAGGCAGACGGGCTGACAGGGAGATCGGCAGCTGGAATCGGGTCCCAACGTTCGGCTGGGTTCTTCAACAGAGAGGGCAGGCGGCGGAAAAGCGCAGCGAAGGCACCCAGGCTGAGCATGGCTGGCAAAAATTCGTAAAGCCAGCCGATGAGCACGTAGTAATAAACGGGCTGGCTGCCTCGTTTGACCCCCTGCTGTGCCAGCCAGTAACCGAGGCTGCCGACCACACCCGTCGCCAGGCCATTGACAGTGTTGGTGAAAAACGTGGTAAAAAAGATAATCTGGATCAGCCAAAAGCTTCCCATCAGCGTTGCCCAGTGCCCGAAATGCGGACGCCAGACCCGTGGTGGTTCGACTGCATGCGGTTGACGACCAAACCAGACAAACGCCAGGCCCAACGCCAACACCATACAAGCAGAGACCATGGCTACCAGCCTGACAACCAGGGCTTCGCCGGTGAAGTCCGATACAGAGGTGAAGACCACCGGATCGCCGCCGGTAAACACAAAGAGGAAAGGAGAGAGGAAAGGCAGCACCAACGTCAGCATGATCACGGACAGGTCGGCAGCTGGATTCTGGCGCAGGACATCCCACTTTCCGCGCAACGCTGTCACTGCAATGCCAACGGCAATCAGAGCCATGATCCCCAGGCCGATCATGCCAACCTGATCGTTTTTCATCTCGTGCAGAACCCACCAGAAGGCACCACCTGTTCCCAGAGGAATCCCTACCAGCAACGTCCAGCGGGAGCCGATCACCTGCCAGAGCGCCAGACCGGCAAAGAAGGCGCCGATGATGGCGCCATGAATAAAATGTGCCTCCAGGGAAATAAACCCGAGAGCCATTCCTAACATCATCACGACCAGATAGCGCATCTGGCGTCTGTCCAGATAGCGGAAAGCGCCATAAATCCAGACCAGCGTGCCGAACGCGATATACAGATCATGGCGAATGTAGCGGGAGTGGAAAAGCAGACTTGGGCTGACCAAAACCAGCACTGCGGCCACCAGCGCACCCGTGCGCCCAAGATAGGGGCGCAGCCAATACAGCATCGCCAGAACACCGACACCAAAGATCGCCGGCACAATGCGTGCCGTGTAGTCGTTGTCACCAAAGAGGAAGTAGATCAAGGCGTTGGCATGGTAGAGAAAGGGTCCATGCATCATCGGGTTGTGGTCGTAGTTGCCACTGGCGTAGAGATTGTACGAATACAGCGTGTGCAAGCTCTCGTCATGGCTCATCGCGCGGGTGCCCAAGTCGTAAAAACGTGTGACGAGCCCGATCAAAAGCAGCATACCCCATCCGAAAGTTTCCCAGCGCCACGCCAGCCAGTGGGTCAGCGGCCTGTCCAGCCAGGAATCATCAACATGGCGGGCATCTTCGCTGTCGACTGGTGGTGAATATTCTGGAGTCTGTGTCATTGTTGCAGTCCCTCGTCAAGTGGGTAAATAGGGTCAATTCTGTGGGGCCCACAGCGTCACGGTTTCGGTCGCGGGCGGATCGTTCACCTTGCGGTACAAAAGCCATCGCAGCCAGGGTTGCTGGACTGCACGCCAGCGCTGGTCGTCGCTTTCTGCCCCGTTTGCGGGCGCCGAGAGGGTCAACGCAGCTGTCTGCCAACGTTCCTGAACAGCGTAGGTGCTGCCAATATAAAAATCGGGCAATTGAAGGGCTGGCTCGCGATGGGCTGGTGCAATGACCAGTGTCTGGACGCCAGCCGGGTCAACCGGCCAGTCGACGGTGCGCACATGTTGCAGATTGCGCTGCAGGCGCAGCGACCATCCCAGCATCGAATCAGGGATGCGATCGTAGACCACCTGCACGGGGATCTGGTGGGGATCGCCGCGCCGCGCACTGCTGAGCCGTTCGATGTCTTGGACCAACAGATGGATCTGCGGGCTGGCCCATTCCGACCAGAAACCGGCAGGGTGTGTTGCTCCAGCACTGCTGCTGAGCAACCACCCGCTGCGGATTGTCCAGCCTCCCAAGAGAAGCGTATAAAAAAGCAGCGCGACCTGAGCTGTCGCGCGCCAGCCGACCCACAGCCCAAAAATCGCCCAGACGACCAGTGCCAGTGCCCCAATGGTGCCACTGGTCAGCCAGATTTGCGTGTCAAACTGGCTGCTGTCCGCCAGCGCGGCCAGCCAGATTGAAGCTGAACCCACAAGCAGGATCTGGACCAGCAACAACGTCAACAACTCCAGTCCGGTGAAGGCTCGCCAGCCTGCAGCAAGCCCCTGTCCGAGCAGGACTGCTGCCGCCAAAATCAAAGCCATCCCTGCTGGAAGCAGGAGCAGGGGTGTCCGGCCCGGCAGCAACCAGAGCAGCAGACCCCAGGCCAGCCAGCCGCTGACAAAAATCGCCAGACGTCGATCCTGGCGCAGCCAGAGCCACCCGACCCCAAGGAGGCCGACGACCGCCAACAGCGGCTGATCGACAGCCAGCCGCAAAAAAGGCCAGCCCGATGCATTGGCATATGGCGTCGCACTCAACTCGATAAACCAGTCGGTCAGGCTTCTGCCCAATGCAGCGACGCTTTCTGCACGCAGCGCAAATCCAGTGGCGGCAGCCAGCAACGCGCCCACAAACCAGCCCCAGGTCGAACGCCGAAGCGAACGCAGCCGGGAGACAG
>JAPLGY010000693.1 GCA_026389955.1 Caldilinea sp.
GGGGGAGGGCTTCCCACCAAAAAATTGAAGATCAGGCGATGGACGACCTCCTCGACCTGGGAGCGGTCGTCGGTGAAGATTGGGGTGTCGGAGGGCGGTCTGGCTGGGCGGGCCTGGGCCAGCGCTCTGCGGGCAAAAGCTCGCCATTCGGCGGGCAGGGCTGAGGGCAGGGCTGCGGCCCGGGCCTGGGCGGGGGCCAGCGAGGTCGGCAGCCGGGTGGCGACCACCAGCGAATTGGCCAGGGTCGCCGGCGGCCCGGGTTCGTCGACCACAAAGACGGTGGGAAAGACCTGTTGGAGGGTGGCGGCGATGGCGTCGACCAGGGTCGCGTCGGTGTCGGTGCGGCCGACGTTGACGACGACGACACCGTCGGGGGCCAGGTGCTCCCGGGCCAGGGTAAAAAATTCGACTGTGGTGAGGTGGAAGGGAATGTAGGGGGGGCGATAGGCGTCGACGGCGATCACATCGTAGTGGGTGGCAGCGGGCAGACTGGCCAGCCAGCGGCGGCCGTCGCCGGCGATCGCCCGATAGTTGGGCCAGCTGGCCCCAAAAAATTCTACGCCGACCGCAAGAATGGCCGGGTCCAGCTCGATGCCGGTGATCGGGACTGGCCCGTACAGCCGGGTATAGAGGCCGGGCACCGTGCCTGCTGCTGCCCCGATCAAAAGCAGATCGGTGAGCGGCTGCTGGCGAAAGAAGGGGGCCAGCAAAAAGTAATCCCAGATGCCTTGGCTGAGCAGGCTTTCTGGATGGTAGACGCTGTGGATGCCGACCCCTTCGTTGAGTTTGAGGTGGCGTTCGCTGCCCCACTGGTGGACTGCGATGTAGTTGAGCGCACTTTCGTCTTCGTAGAGCAGCACTCCGCTGCGGCCATCTTCCCAGGTGGCTCGGATCCCGGTTGGCTGGGTAAAGAGTGCCAGGCAGAGGACCGCCAGCCCTGCTGCCGGCGCATACCAGCGGTAGGGGCCACGCCAGCCGCTCACGGCGGTGACGGCCAGCAGCAGCAGCGCCAGCAGATAAAAACTCCAGCGTGTGCCGAAGGCAGGGATCAGCCAGAGAACCGGCAGAAAAGCGCCGAGCAGGCTGCCCGCTGTAGCGGTGGCTGAGAGCCGCCCTGCGGTGCGGCCGAGGGACGCTGGCTCGCTGGCTGCCAGCCGAAGGGCCCAGGGGGTCGCCGTGCCCAGCAGCACTGCGGGCAGCGCAAACAGCGCACCGACTGCCAGCAGGGCGCTGAAGAGCAGCTCGACCGCAAAGCCAGCCAGGCCGACTGCTGCCAGCCGCAGCACCGGTGTGCTGAGCAGAGGAATCAGGGCGACACCTGCGGCCCCCAGGGTGAGTGTCAATTCCAGCGCAGCCCGCTGTGGGCAGCGATCGGCCAGCCAGCCGCCGAGTGGCGGCCCAGACCAGCTGGCTGTTGCCAAACGCCGGTTCCAGGAGCCGGGCGGCGCTCAACTCCATGCCCAGCGTGGTCAGCCCAGCGGCAAAGACCAGAAAATAGAGCGGGCGCATCGGCTCTCTCAGCCGCAGGCAATGGCCGCAGCGACTGTGCGGCCCAGCTCGACTGCAAAGTTGGTGCCGCGATCCCAGGGATAGACCTGGCTCATCGAGGCGAAGTAGAGGCCGGGCAGCGGTGTCTTCAGCGCCGGGATCATGGCCTGGTAGCCGGTTGGGGGGACGGGCTGGGCATACCGGGCTTTGTGCACCCAGGCCCCGGTGATCCAGCTGCGGTCGAACGCCGGGTTGAAACGAACGAGATGGGGGGCAAACTCGTCGAGCAGTTGCTCTGCCGAGCAGGCAAAGTAGGGGTGGTCGGCGGGCAGATAGTCGCCCAGATAGAGGAGGTGGTCGCCCGCATAGTGGGAGGGGTCGATCAGGTGGGTGTGTTCCACCAGAGCCAGAAAGGGGATGCCTTCGCGTTTGGGCAGGCTGATCCAGTAGAGCCGGTCGGTCAGCGGGCGGTCCAGGGCGACCGTCAGGACGACGGCCCCCATGCTTTTGAGCCGGGAGAGCTGTTCCAGGTAGCTGGCTGGCAGGGCAGGGGTCAGCCGCTGCATCAGCTCCGGGCTGACTGTGCTGAGCACCTGGTCGAAGTGGGCTGGTTGGCCGTCCACCACCACGGTATACCCCCCTGCGCTGTGGGGGTGGATCTGCTCGACGGTGCGTCCTGGGTGGAGGTGTGCGCCCTGGGCGCGCGCGCGCGCGGCCAGGTGGTCGACGAACGCTTGAAAGCCGCCGTCGAAATAAGCCAGCTGGGAGGTGCGGGCCACCACCCGTGCCCAGAACCAGGCCAGGTTGACCTCTCGGGCCAGGGCGCCGAATTTGCCTTCCAACTGAAATTCCCAGGCAGCTTCGTAGGCTCGGCTGCCCA
>JAPLGY010000231.1 GCA_026389955.1 Caldilinea sp.
CAGCGCCACTGTTGATTTGCCCCGCCATGTTTGGACCAGAGTCCTACTTCGCTGCCGTAATTATCCAAGACAGTGTTGTCACCCACCACCGTATAGATTGCGGGGTGGGTGGGGTCTGGCTGCAGGTAGAGGGTGAGCGGGTCTGTGCAGGGGCGCACAGTCAGCGTCCAGCTGCCGCTGCTTTTGCGGGCCAGGCAGTAGTTTGTATTGGCGCCGCTCTGCCAGCGCCCAGTATCATCGACTTGCCAGTATTGTTCAGGTTTGCTGCGGCAGACCTCAGTCTGGAGAGCGGGGAGTGTGTCGAGCGCTCCGGAGACGGTGATACAGGCAGCCGGAGAATTGACGGGTGAGATGAGGTCGCCAGGGTGGGGCTGGGCAAAGGTAGGTGTGGCTGCACCGAAGAGGCTGAGCCAGATCCACAAACTGAGCAGACAAAAGAGGGACTTGCAGGCATGGCCTTGCCATTGGTCCTTGATGGGATGCATGCGTCTGTTCCTTCTGAACAAGATTCTGAACAAGATGAAGCGCTTTTAGCGGTTGGAGAGAAGAATGATCCGATCCTGGGGGCGGTAGTGGGTTTGTTCTGTTTTGGGGACGTTGAGCTGTACGCCGTAGTGCAGGGTCGGGTCTGTGCTGAAGCGCATCAGGCGGTGTCCGAAGGCGATCTCTCCGCGCTGTCGTGCGGCTTCCACCAGGGTGGCAAAGGTGACGGGGCGATCTGTTTTGACATAATCAGACACGGGTTTCAAGTAGATTTCGACTCCGGTCGGGTTGAAGAGTTCGGCAAAGACGGCATGCAGATGGCGATTTTCGCAGATCTGGGCGATCAGGAGGCTGACCAGCTGTTGGCTGACGATGAAGTCATCAGCCTGGGCGACGGCGGCCAGCTCGCGATTGCGGGTGTCGGCGATCTCGCTGGTGATGGAGGGGCGCCATTCCAGCTGTGCGCAGAGAGTACGCAGGTGCAGGAGGGTCAGGAGGGTGCGGGCGTCTGCGGTCCCGGCGTCCAGCAGGGTGTGGTCGCTCAGCACCACGATCTCGCTGAAGCGGCTGAGTTCCAGGCTTTCCAGCAGGCTCCGTTCGGTGGGTTCGCCTTCCTGGAGGGTGATGGTCAGATTGGTGTAGGAGAGTTGGGGGAGCTGGTTCTGTTGGTGAGCGGGGTCTTTGACGATGGTGACCTGGGAGCCAGCGGCGACGTAGTGGTCGAGCTGACAAAGGATCTGTGGCAGCCGGGGGTTCCAGCCGAGGATCAAGACGTGGCGTTGTTGTGCGGCTGGGTGGGCAGGCAGGTTGAGGATGGCTGTGGGATCGATGGAGGTAGGGGGGCTCAGGGTGATCGTGTCATCGTCGGCTGAGATCACGATCAGTGTATCGTTGGGTTCGATCGTGCGGTCTGCTGGTGGGTTGAGCAGGGTACGTCCGTCGGCGAGGTGCAGGCCGATCAGGGCGGAGTTTTTGTAGCGAAAGAGGGCGTCGCCGAAGGTCGTGCCGTACAGGGCGGGTTCCGATTTGAAATAAATTTCATCGCCTTCGAAGTTCAGCAATTCCATGTAGACCAGCGACAGGCCGGCCTGGATACTGGTTTGTACGGTCAATTGGGCGATGATTTCGTCGTTGGGCACGGCGCTGACGACGCCGCGTCCGATCATCTCTACGACGACCTGGTTGTGTGGGGAGTCCAGGCTGGTGACCACATGGAAGCGAGGCTGGCTGTTTTCTGGCAGATTCATCAAGGCCAGGAGTGTTTTGATCACACCGATATCGGGGTTGGGTTCCTGGGGGGGGAGCACGATGATGGCCCGTGCGTCCTGGGGGTTGACCAGAGCCAGATCGGTGCGGTCGTCGACGACGCCCGAGCGGACGACGAGTTTGGTGGTTTTGAAATCGCCGATCCGGTCGCGCAGTGTCTCTTCCATCTCGACCTTGTCGGCGTTGCCCAGCACGACGATGGCGGACCGTTTTTGATTGCTGTTGGCGAGCACCAGTTCGCCGACGATCGGGAAGATCTGGGGGGTCCAGCCCAAGATGACCACGTGATTGTTTTCCAGGACGAGCGACCGTCCCCGTCGCAGCTGTTGAAGCCGTTCGTCGATCACGGTCAGGGCGATTCCAACGACAAAGCTGACGATCAGCAGGCCGGCCAGGGTGACGAGCAGGTTGAGGATGCGAAACAGGAGGCTTCCTTCGTTGAGCAGCCACGGGGTGATCACGGTACCGAGGTTGAGCCAGAAATAGGATTCCAGCGAGCCAGATTCGAGCATCGGGTCGCCCAGCAGGTCGGCTGCCAGGACCATCAGCAGGGTGAAGAGCAAAACGATCGCGAGGGAGATGATCGACAGCCAGCCAGCCAGAGCGACGGCGCCGCGTGCGATTGTTTGGTCGAAGGCATAGCGCAGGCGTTCAGTGTAGGTGATTTTGCGCATAGTCCATCTTTCTTCGCTCTGGTGTTCAGGCATGCGGCCTGCACTGTTGTTGGATGCAACCGCAGTGGAGTATACCGCAGCGAGGGGTGGATTGTCATCCTGGCAGAAAGCTGGGGAGGGCTGTCGATGGAGAGTGGTGGGTGAGTTTGCCAAAGTATCAGAAGGGGGCTAGGATCATCGGCTATGGCAGACGAACGATTTGAGTGGTTGGAGATCCCCGCTGTGCCGGTGGAAAAAGCGGTCAAGGTCAAAGAGCCGGTCCATGCGGTGGCGGGCAAGCGGTGTCCTCAGTGTAGCTGGCTGGACGAAGAGACGTCGCTGCGCTGTTTTCGTTGTGGGTACCGGTACAACATCGACCACGGCATGGCGGAGCGGATTGCCCAACTGGGGGTTCAGCTGCCGTCTCGTCTCTTTGAAACTGGCCAGAACCTTGAAAATTTTTTCAGAACCCACGGGCGGGCTCGGTCGCCCGAGCCGACGGCGATCTATCGGTTGCGGCTGCAGGCGGAGATGCTGCAGCTGAGCCGAGGGTTTGACCGTCTGATCTGTCTTGACGAAATTGCGGTTGACCAGTACGAGCATCAGATCGAGGCGGCGTTGCGTGTGCTGCGCGAGATGCGGGGGCGGGCCTTGCTGGCCGACGAAGTGGGATTGGGCAAGACGATCGAGGCGGGCATCATCATGAAGGAGCTGATCCTGCGCGGGTTGGTGCAGTCGGTGTTGGTGTTGACGCCTGCGTCGTTGACCGAGCAGTGGCGTGAGGAGTTGGGCAGCAAATTTCGGGAAGAATTCACGGTGGTGGAACAGCTGCGGCGGTGGCAGGCGGTTCAGGGTACGGCGGGTGGGCGTTGGATTGTCAGCCTGGATCGGGCCAAACTGGCCCATCAGCGGGAGGCAATTCTGGCGCGTGACTACGACCTGTTGATTGTCGACGAGGCCCACAAACTCAAAAATCGTGACACGCTGGCCTGGCAGTTTGTCAATCAGATTCGCAAGCGGTACGTGTTGATGTTGACGGCCACCCCGATCCAGAACGACCTGATGGAGCTGTACAGTTTGATCACGATTTTGGCACCGGGCCAGCTGGGGACTGTCCGGGCATTTCGTCGCCATTTTTTGGAGAGCTACGACCCGCGTCAGCCGCGCAACACGGCGGCGTTGCGTGGCCTGCTCAACGATGTGATGATCCGCAACCGGCGCAGCAAGGTGGCCATCCAATTCCCCAAACGGCAGGCTGCCATTTATCATCTTGAGTTGAGCGAAAGGGAATGGCAGCTGTATCGGGGCGTCACCGACTACATTCGTCGTCGGTTTCGGGATGCAGACAGCGACAAGCAGCTGCGGCTGACCTTGCTCACCTTGCAAAAGGAGCTGAGCAGCAGCCCGCAGGCGCTTGCGCACACGCTGCGCCGGATGTTGGAGGACCCGGCGCATGGCGAGCGGGTGCGGGCGGAGCTGGGGTCTTTGATGGCGCTGGCGCTCTCCATTCCGCAGAGCCGCAAGCTGGAGGCTGTCTGCGAAATTTTAGAGCGATTCCCGGGCAAGTTTCTCATCTTCACCGAATATCGTCAG
>JAPLGY010000240.1 GCA_026389955.1 Caldilinea sp.
GCCACACCCGACCTCGCGCCTTACCCCGACCCGGACACCCGGGAGCGCGAGCTCGACGAGCTCGCCGTCCGCCTGGACGGCGAGCTCGGCGAGTACGGCCAAAGCCGCGAGGACCGCCCGCTGCGCGCCCTTCGGCTGCCCGGCGCGGGCCCGCGGATCCTCTGCCGGCAGGTCGAGCAACAAAATCGGCGGCTCCTGCTGCAGAGACTGGATGATCGCCCTCTGGCGTGCAGCCAACAGCGGAATCAACTCCAGATCCGCAGCCTGTTCTTCAGATCTTGCCAGCTGTGGGGTGGGCAACACCTCGGTGGGCAGCGCCAGGGTCGCAGGGGCCAGGGTCGCAGGGGCGGACGGGGAGCTGCCACACCCAGCCAGGGCAAGGCCAAAAACCAGAATAAAAATTGCTCTCTGCCGGCTCACCAACCCCATCCTCGTCCAGACTCAGCGCAAGACGCAGGTCACACACACCCTTGAGTCCAATTCCGGAGAGTATATCATGCCTTTCCGCCCCACCCCAATTCTCAATACAATCTCCAACCGCGGCACAATCGTCTCGCTTCAACGCTCGATGGCTTCTACCTTTTCCAATACCCAGGCCGCCTGCTCCGCCACATAGACAAAGCGATAGACCGTCTCCTGCGTGACACTGGCCGCCCGCAGAGTGAAGTCAAAATCGAGCGCACTCCAGACCATGCGGTTGTCCGGCGTAAATTGTATCCGGCGGACCTTGCGGCTGTCTCCCCCCGCCAATGCCGTCGTGTTGATGTACAACTGGGGGACGCCGACAAAATTGCCGGCACCATCCAGGGTGACCGTGTAGACTTCGCTGCGCCGCGCCGAACCCAGATAGAGGGCCTTGCCCTCTACCCCGTTGAACACGCTGACCCCAAAGCCGTCGAACCCTTCCAACTGGTCGACCACCAGGCCGGTGGCCAGATCGATCCGGTACAGACGCCCCACTTCTTCGGTCGCTGTCGACCCGGCCACCGAAGTGACGTAGAGGCTCTCGGTCTCACAGTCGTAGGCGAGCCCCATGGTGCCAAAAGGATTGCTGCTGGAGGGCGGCAACCCAGCCGGCAACTCCAGATACGGCGCCATCACGGCACTCTGGCTGTCGATCCGATACAGGATATTCTGCTTGTCGACCGGGTTCAACGCAAGATCGGTGCGGGGAGAAGGCCCTACATAAAAATTACCCCTGCGGTCGTAGACGTACGGGCCCAAATCACCGGCGTCGTCCCAGGTTGGATCCTGGTAGATCTGGCCGCTTTCCGGGTCCACCACCACAAATCCGGTGGCCGTACGCGCGCCGGTGCCGATGATCGGACGATCCCCCAGGTTCAGCGTCCGCAGAAACTGCGGCTGCGTCACGCAGGTATTGACAGGCCCGATCGCCAGCGGGGTCTCTGACGGCTTCTGGTCTGCAGCCTAGTTTTCGTCTCCCTGTTCGTCTCCCTGTTCGTCTCCCTGGCTCGGCGCTGCACTGGCTGATGAAACCTCCGGGACGCTCAACATGGGTTCGCCGAGTACGTTTCTGCATACATCTGCCTGTCAAGTCGGTACGGATTGCACATCTGAATCTCTTGCTGCAGGCCGCATATCAGGCCGACAGCAGCGGGCGAAATTTGTAGCCGTAGACGATCTGCCCTTCTTCCCCCTCTTCGCGCAGCTTGCGGGTGACCATCTCGACCGGCAGGCCGATGCGTACTTCCTGGCCGTCCAGATCGGTGAGCTGAGCTGTCACCAGCGGCCCCTCTTCCAGCTGGATCAACGCCACGGTGTATGGCTTCTGTTCCTCATACCCGTGCGGCACATTGTACATGCGCGTAAAGCTGTACACTGTGCCGCGACCGCTCAGCACAACCGGGACGGCCCCCGGCCATCTGTTGCTGGGCGCCGCCCCCATCAGTCATCTCCCGCCGTACCCGCCGGCAGCGCCGCTGGCATCGCCAACGCACTGAACTCAAAAAGAACAGGAAGCGCCGCCGCTGCCTGGACTGGGCGACGACAGTGCGGACAGATCTGACGTGGCGGAAAGACAGCCCGCTCACAATGGACACAGAGATCTCCTTGCAAACTGTACCGCTGCTTCTGGGTTCGCCACAGATTCGGAATTGCCATAAAATTTTTTACCTCATCCTTCTTCAGACACACACAGAACCAAATTCTTACCCCCCCAAAATAGCAGCTTCTGACTCTCAAAAACTATCGACACTGCATTTTTATCAAATTGAGAGCTTTTGAAAGCAATTCTGAGAAAGTTTGCACAAAAAATGTACAAAATATGTGTAGCATCGGGCGGCTCAGCTGCCCAGAATGTGGGTCACGACCGTGGCACCGCTTCCTCCGATGTTCTGCGCCATGGCCAGCCGGGCATGGCGCACCTGGTTGGCGCCGGCACAGCCGGTCAGCTGCTGCACGCACTCGACGATCTGGTAGACGCCGGTCGCTCCGACCGGGTGGCCGCGGCTCTTCAGCCCCCCCATCGTGCTGATCGGGAGACGGCCGTCGATCCCGATCTCATTCTGCTGGGCCATGCGCCAACCTTCCCCACGACGGGCAAAGCCGTTCGCCTCCAGGCTGAGCGCCGCCATGATCGTGAAAGCATCGTGCAGTTCAAAGAGATCCAGGTCGTCGATCCGCAGGTTGGCTTGATGCAGGGCTTTCTGGCTGCTGATCCGGGCCGCTTCCAAAACCAGCGGGTCCCGACGGTCGTGGACCGCCAGGGTGTCGTTGGCGCTGGCACTGGCCAGAATCTGCACCGCCCCGCGGTGGTGGCCGCCAGCCAGACGTGGGGCCCATGTCGTCGGCGCCAGCACCACTGCCGCAGCCCCGTCGCAGACCGGGCTGCTGTCCAAGATGTTGATGGGGGTGGCGATCACAGGGGCTTTGAGATAGTGCTCCAGGGAGATCGGATCCCGGAACATCGCATTGGGGTTGTGGACACCGTTGCGGTGTGCGTTGAGGCTGAAGCCGGCGAAAGCGTCCAGCGGCACCGCATATTCGTACATATACCGCTGCATGATCAGCGCATTCAACCCCACAAAGCTGACCCCATGCAACGCCTCGTATTCCGCATCTGCCGCCGTCGCCAGCCCTGCCGTCGTATCTTTGCCGACAGTGTCGGTCATTTTTTCCAGACCCGCTACCACGACCAGGTCGTGAAACCCGCTGGCCACTGCCATCGTGCCGACCCGCAGCGCTGCCGCACCGCTGGCGCACGCCGCCTCCACTTTGGCCGCCTCAATTCCATGCAGCCCACAAAAATCTGCCACCAAAGTCCCCAGATGCTCCTGGTCCAGCAAACTGCCGCTGAGCATGTTGCCGACAAAAAGAGCATCTACCTGCTCTACATGGGCATCTGCCAACGCGCCAGAGATCGCCTGATAGGCCAGCTGGCGGGCTGAACAGTCCCACAGCTCGCCGACCGGCGTCTGGCCGATGCCGATGATCGAAACAGAACGCATTGAATTCCTCCTGTTTTTGATCCTGTCTTGGCCGCTGGTTGTCCGCAGCCAGAGTTCTATCTCAGATCCAGTATAGCCCTTGAACCCGCCAAAGGATGTAATCGAATTCGCGTTGGTGGTTCAACAGCGGGTTCAGCCGTCGAACCACCCACAGGGGCTTCACCCCAGACCACAAACAGACCACCCCAGACAGACCACCCGACCCCCCAGGTGTACTTCAAGTTGGGGGCAGTCGGGGGATAAGGAGGTAGTACACGTGGGCCCAGATACATTCACGAATTCATGTGACGCAATCCGCCGAATTGTGGACTGCACACTTGAGCAGATTGTGTCACCATATCAACGAGTTGTTTGCGCCGACGTGTAGTAGTGTCCTGTCAAGCAGCATTTGATAGTGTTTTTTTGGTAGGATCGGCTGATTTTAGGGGCACGCGTATTCATCACATCAGGCTTGACGGGACACTGGACACGACACGCTCTTTTGGAGCCCCGA
>JAPLGY010000733.1:0-1156 GCA_026389955.1 Caldilinea sp.
ATGGGGGGCCGGGCGGGGACACAGAGTATCTCTTTTTGGCTCCGGAGGACGGCGAGGTCGTCGGTTTTTGGGGGCGTGCAGATTGGTATCTGGACGCCATTGGCATCTTGGTGCGGCCTGTGCTGGGGAGCAGGTGTATCGGCCAGAATTGGGGTCAGGCTCCTAGCGCGGCCTCCCAACAGGAGCCTGTCAGCGGCAATTCCATGAACTCCAGTGCGTTGACGCCGGTGGGTTCCAGGCTGACCAGATAACGGCGCCAGGGGATGTAGAAATAGGTGTATCCACGCAGGCAGACCTGGCTGCGAATGGCTGCCAGATCCGGCGTCTGTTCGGCCAGGGGGTTGGGGCTGAGCTGGCGCAGATCCTCCAAGGCCAGCCGTTGAATCCAGAGGCCGGTGACCGCATAGGTGGTCTCGGCGGCTCTCTGGGCGTTGATGACCAACCTCAGTTCCTCGCCGGTTGTCACTGGCTGGGGCGGGGGGAGATAGCGTGGCAGCAGCGCCCACGGGAGCAGGACAAAGAGCAGGAATGCCAGTGCGCGCACACGGCCTGGCTGGCTGGCCAGGTCGATCAGAACGGCGCCGATGCGGCCGAGCAAGCTGACCAACAAGAGCATCAGCCAGAGCAACAGCGAGTTGAGCAGCAGGTCGAGCAGCCCGATCTGGGTTTCTCCGGCCAGGGTGATGCGTGCGACGGGCAAGGGGAAGCCGCGCCAGCCCAGACAGCCTGCTGCGCAACCGGCATAGTAGGGGGGGACCCAGAAGACATAGAGGCTGGCAAAAGCCAAAAAAAATGCGGCCAGAAAGGAGAGGAGTGCAATGCGGGGCCAGTGGTTTGTCTGCTGGCGCCACCAGAGGATCACAAGAGTCACCGCCAGCCCCCCGCCTACCGCCAGCAGCAGATCGGTCCATTCGATAAAATAGCCCAGCTGTTCGGGCAGCGGCATCGCAAACATTTTATGGCTGCCAGCAGAGGAAGACGCGGTCCAGTGCAGCGGGCACCCCAAAGAGGGGGAAGATTTGCTCCTCCCCTGTCCAGTAGGCCAGCTGCTGGCTGCCGTCTGGGTCGCGTGTCAAAACCAGCAAGGAGGGTTGGTTTTGGCAGGCTGCAAAATCGAGCAGCGACTGCTGGCGTGGCAGCAGGTAGGAGTTGACGG
>JAPLGY010000733.1:1226-2222 GCA_026389955.1 Caldilinea sp.
GGGGAGGCGCCTGGAGGGGGGAGCTGGAGCTGTACGAGGCCAAACCAGTCTTGTTCGCTGCTGCTGCCCAGCACAAAGTGGCTGCGGGCCAGGTGGATTCGGTCGTTGTCCTGCCAGGCCAGCTGGGGGGCCAGAAACTCAAAGCGCGTCTCGGTGACGTAGGCTGTGCGAATGATGCTGGCGCCGCGCCCTGCCAGTGTGAGCAGGTTGACGGTGTTGGGGGGGTGGACGACACCGGCGGTCAAGCTGGGGTGGTCGGGGTTGTACGCCAGAAAGGCAAGCCGGGTGCGGTCGGGGCTGAGCACCAGGGGTCCTCGGTAGGAGCCCATTTCGAGAAGTTGTTGCGGTCCTTCGCTGAGGATCCCTTCGCCTTGCTCTCCACGGTCCAGGCGCATGCGGAAGACGCCTGCAAAGGGCTGCTGCAGCGTGCTGTCGCTGGTGTCGACAAAGAGGTCGCTGCGCGAGGGATCGCCTGGGGTGACCAGTTGGACTGCCAGCAAGGTGGGTATCAAGGAGGCACTGTCCTGGCTGCTGGCCCGGCCCAGGAGGGTTCCGTCGGCCTGCAGCCGCAGCGAGATCTGGGCAGTGGCTGGGTCGTAGTGCCACAGCTGCCAGAGGTCCAGTGCAGCGTTGGGGGTTTCGATCCACCACAGGCCGCCGTAGGCATCTCCGGCGACGCCGTGCAGGGTGTAATAGGGTTGGGCCACGATCTGCAGCCCACTGCCGTCGTTGCGCAGCCAGCTGAAGGTGTTGAGTCCGCCTGCTGCCGGCGGTTCGGTGATCAGGAAACCGGCGTTGGGGTCGCTGCTGAGCCAGGCTGCAGCCGTTTCATACTGCCAGAGCTGTTGGGCGCGGCCGCTGCGTTCGAGCAGGTAGAGTCCTGCTCCGCTCCGGCTGCCCAGCAGGGCGATCGCTGTTGTGTTCTCTGCGGCCACTGCGGGCAGTGCCAGCTCTCGGACCCGTTCTGTCTGGGGGGCGGCAGCGATCCGCAGCCGC